>JADCGM010000419.1 GCA_020249025.1 Alphaproteobacteria bacterium | reverse complement strand
TGTCGAGCAGGCCAGAGCACGTCGCCACCGCCTCGATCCGGTCGGCGAGGCGGCCGCGGAACCAGTCGGAGATCGGCACCACGAAACCCATCTTCGGTCGGTAGAGCAGGTCCTTGGGCACGAACGGCTCCATCGCCTTCTTCAGCAGCCACTTGCCCTCGCCGCCGCGGATGCGGAGGTCTTGCGGCAGCCCGGCCGCCCACTGCACCAGTTCGTGATCGAGCAGCGGTTCGCGCGCCTCTAGGCTCACCGCCATCGAGGCGCGGTCCATCTTCGTCAGGATGTCCCCCGGGAGCCAGTGGCGGATGTCGGCATATTGCGCCGCGCCGAGCGCATCGGAGGCGGGCGCCGACGCCATCGTGTCGACGTAGAGCGCGCCCGCCCAATGGCCGCCGGCGGCGCGGCGGAAGCCGTCGGTCAGCAGCTTCGAGCGCACCCGGTCTGGCGTCACCGCGATCGAGTTGAAATAGGCCTCGCCCGAGGTGCGGCCGAGCGACTCGAAGGTGGTCTTGCCGCGCACGAAGCGCGGAGCCCAGTCGAGCTTGGGATACCAGCGCCCGAGCGGTCCGAAGAGCGCGCGGCGCAGCCCGAGCGGCACATGCGCGCGCACCCGCTCCTCGGCGGCGTGCATGCGGTAGCGACGGTAGCCGGCGAAGGCCTCGTCGGCGCCGTCGCCCGAAAGCGCGACCGTCACCGTCTCCCGCGCCAGCGCGCAGACCCGGTAAGTCGGCAGCGCCGAGGCGTCGGCATAGGGCTCGTCATAGGCCTCGGCGAGGCGGTCGACGAGTGCGAAGTCCTCGGGGCTGACGATGCGCGCGCGGTGGTTGGTGGCGTAGCGCCGTGCGATCTGCGCGGCATAGTCGGTCTCATCGTAGCCAGCGACGTCGAAGCCGATCGAACAGGTATTGACCGGCTGGTCCGACAGCCCCGCCATCAGCGCCACGACCGCCGAGGAATCGACCCCACCCGACAGGAAGGCGCCCAGCGGCACGTCGGCGATCATCCGCAGCCGCACCGCCTCGCGCATCCGCTCGGCGAGTTCGGCGGCGAGGTCAGCAGGCTTGCCGCGATGCCGGGTGGTGAAATCGACATCCCAGTAGCGCCGCGGCTGCGGCATCGGCTTGCCCGACTGCAGCGTCAACGTATGCCCCGCCTCGAGCTTGCGCACGCTGGTGAGAACGCATTTGGGATCGGGGATGTAGCCGTAGGCGAAATAGTCCTCGATCGCCGCCGGATCGATGTCACGGCGCAGCTTCGGGTGCGCTACCAGCGCCTTGAGCTCCGAGCCGAAGATGAGCGTGCCGTCGCCGAGTTCGGCATAATGGAGGGGCTTCACCCCTAGCCGGTCGCGGGCGAGAAACAGCGTCCGGGTCTTCGCATCGAACAGCGCGAAGGCGAACATGCCGCGAAAGCGCTCGACACAGGCCTCGCCCCATTCGAGCCAGGCGTAGAGGATGACCTCGGTATCGCTGTGATCGGTGTGGAAGCGGTGGCCGCGCGCCTCGAGGTCGCGGCGCACGTCCATGAAATTGTAGATCTCGCCGTTGTAGAGAACGGTCACGCGCCCGTCCGGCGTCGCCATCGGCTGGCGGCCGCCTTCAAGATCGATGATCGCCAGCCGTCGGTGGCCGAAGCCGACGCCGGGGATGCGCCAGAGATCGGCGCCGTCGGGCCCGCGATGGGCGATGGCGTCGGTCATCGCGCGCAGCACCGGCTCGGGGATCGACCGGTGCTCGCGCAGATCGAAATAGCCGGCGATCCCGCACATGGCGGCTAGCGCCTGCCGTCGGCGAGCGCGCGCGCGACGATGGCGTCGGGCGCGCCTGCGGCCCGCCGGAAGCGCTCCAGCGCCGGCGCGGTCGACACCAGCGGATCGCGGCGCTCGGCCGAGATGACGACGGTCGCAGCCAGCGGCGGCCCGTTGAACAGCTTGGCCTTCAGGCCCTCGATCTTCGCCTGATAGGGGCTGGCGACGATGCGGCCGTTGACGAGATACCATTGCCAGGCGTCGCGCACGGCGCCGCTGTAGTTGATCTGCGCCGTCGCCGCACCCGCGACCGGCGCGGCGTTGCCCGCCCAGCCCCAGCCGGCGATGTCCTCATTGAGCGGCTTGATGATGCCGTTGGCGTAGCGGATCAGCTCATGGCCCTCGGACTGCCGGTCGTAGACGGCGACATAGAGATCGACCGTCTGCCCCTCGCCGTCGACGAAGCTGGCGATGCGCGTGGCGCTGGCGCCTTCGTAATGCGGCTCCCACGGCAGACCGGCGAAGGGCGCGGGCCGCCAGCCCGGCGGCGCGGCCAGCACCAGCCGCTCCGTCGGCTGCGCGACGGTGTAGCTATCCATCCACAGCGCATAGCCGGGCGCCGCCGCCGCGAGCCCGACGACGACAGCCGTCGCGGCGGCGAGCGCGCGCGGCGTCGCGGGCGCAGGCGGCACCGGCTGGAGCGTTGCCGGATCGATGAAGGGATCGTCCGCCGGGCGGTCGAAGAAGCGCCAGCCGACCGCCATCACCAGCACCAGCACGATGGCGAAGAATACCCAGCCGTAGACGACATGATCGACGCCGCGCGCGAACTCGGGCGTGGTCAGATGGGCGATGTAGATCGTCCCCCAGGCGCGCAGGCCATTGGCGAGGATCGCAAGACCGATCGCGGTCGCGACGAACAGGATCCGCCGTGGCCAGCTGATGAAGCAGACATTGGCGACGAGCACCGAGAAGGCGACCA
>JADCGM010000418.1 GCA_020249025.1 Alphaproteobacteria bacterium | reverse complement strand
GTCGCGGCGGCCTGCGTCGCGCTCCCGTTGGCCGCTTGCGCGGCGGCGGCGTCGGCCTGGCGCTGGGCATAAGCCTCGGCGGCGGCGATGCGGGCGCGGTCGGCGGCCCACTTTTCTTCGAAGGCGGCGAGGGTGCGCTGCGCGGCGGCGGGCTCGAACAGCAGCTGGAGCACGTCGCGGGCGATGGGAGCGGCGGCGCTGGAGCCGTGCGAGCCATGCTCGACGACGACGGCGGCGGCGTAGCGTGGCGCCTCGGCGGGGGCGAAGGCGACGAACAGCGCATGGTCGCGGAAGCGCCAGGGCATCTGGTCCGAGCTGGTGCGGCCGGCGCGGCGGTCGGCCATGGTGATGCGCTTGACCTGCGCCGAGCCGGTTTTGCCCGACATCCGCACCATCTCGGATCGGATGCGGGCGTTGATGGCGGTGCCGCGCCCGGAATTGACGACGTCGAACATGCCGCCGTGGATGATCTGGAGATGCTCGGCGCTGATGCCGAGCGAGGGGGCGATCGCCGCCTTGCCGTCGACGAGCAGCCGCGGCTCGACCGCGCGCCCCGAAGCGAGGCGCGCCGCCATCACCGCGAGCTGGAGCGGGGTCGTCGCGGTATAGCCCTGGCCGATCGAGGCGTTGAGCGTCTCGCCCTGCAGCCAGCCCTTCTTGTAGCGGCGCATCTTCCACTCGGGATCGCCCATCACGCCCTTGCGCTGCGTGGGGACGGGGAGATCGTCGTAGACGGTGTTGAGGCCGAGGCGCTTGGCCATGCCGGCGATGGCGTCGATGCCGATCTCGCGGCCGAGAGTGTAATAATAGACGTCGCAGCTCTGGGTGATCGAATAGCGCATGTCGACGCGGCCATGGCCGCCGCGCCGCCAGCAGTGGAAGGCATGGCGGCCGAGCATGTAGCGGCCCGAGCAGTTGCACGACCAGTCGGGTGAGACGCCGGCCTCCAGACCCGCGAGCGCGGTCACCATCTTGAAGGTCGAGCCCGGCGGATAGACGCCCTGCACCGACTTGTTGATGAGCGGGTGATGGTCGTTCGCCATCAGGTCCGCCCACTCCTTGCGCCCGATGCCGTCCGAGAAGCTGTTGGGATCGAAGGCGGGCATGGAGACCATGCACAGCACCTCGCCGGTCCAGCAGTCCATGACTACGACCGAGGCCGATTCGTCGCCGATGCGGCGCGCGGCATAGGCCTGCAGGTCCTTGTCGATGGTCAGGCGGACGGTGTCGCCCTGCTTGTCGGGGATGGTGTCGAGTTCGCGCAGGATGCGGCCGCGGGCGTTGACCTCCACCCGGCGCGCGCCGGCCTCGCCGCGCAGCTGCGTGTCGAGCGCCTTCTCGATGCCGTCCTTGCCAAGCCGGAAGCCCGGGAAGACGTAGAGCGGATCGCGCGTCTCCTCGAACTGCTCGCGCGTCGGCGCGCCGACATAGCCGAGCAGATGGCCGACCGCCGGGCCGTCGGGATAGTGGCGCGCAAAGCCGCGCACCGGCTGGACCCCGGGAAGTTCGGGCAGGCGCACGTTGATCGCCGCGAAGCTCTGCCAGTCGAGCTGGTCGACGACCTCGACGGGAACGTAGCGCGGGTGCGCCTTGATATCGTCCTTGATGCGCTCGATCGCCTCGGCGTCGAGCGGGATGACGCGGGAAATCTCGGCGAGCGTGGCGTCGAGGTCCTCGACCTGTTCGGGCACGAGTTCGAGCCGGTAGTCGGGGCGGTTGAGCGCGAGCGGCCGACCCTTGCGGTCGACGATCCAGCCGCGCCGCGGCGGGATGAGGCGCACCGAGACGCGGTTGTCCTCGGCGAGAAGCTTGTATTTTTCCTGCTCGAACACCGAGAGATAGGCCATGCGCCCGGCGAGCAGCACGCCGAGCCCGCCCATGCCCGCGCCGAGCAGGACGGCGCGGCGTGAGAACATATGCTCGCGGTCGGCCTCGGTGCGGACGGTCATTGCGCGACCAGCCGGCGCTGGAGGCGCGCGAGAAGCAGCACGACGATCGGATAGGCGAGGATCGTGCTGACCGCCTGCACGAACAGCGAGCCGCCGGCGCTGACCCCGGTCGCAAAGGCGATGAGCTGCGCGCTCAGCAGCTGGTAGGAGAGGATGAGGATCGCAGCGAGCGCCCAGTCGAGCTCGAACGGGCGGTCGGCGAAGCGGCGATCGATGGCGGCGACCGTGATCGCGGCGGCGGGCATCAGCGCGGCGTTGACCCCGAGCGGCACGCCGAGCGCAGCGTCGGTCAGAACGCCGATGGGCAGCGCGACCCACGGCGGCATCAGCGACGGGCTGAACAGCACCCAGCACAGCACCGCGAGCAGCGGCAGATGCGGCAGCACCGGCACCGGCGTGAACAGCGGAAAGGACATGAGGATGAGCGTGACGATGCAGGTCGCGATCGGCACGAGCAGCCGCAGCCGTTCGCCCCATTCCGCGAGGCGGTCGTCGCTCTCCATCGGATGGATGCGGCTCACTTCCCGGCCCCCGCGGGCGCGGGCGGCGGCGGCAGCGGCGGCAGCCAGGGCGCCTCGACGGTCACGTAGCCGAGGCCCTGCATGCGCGCGACGGGCCGCGCGACGGGCAGCTCGCCCTTGAAGCCGGTGACGACGGCGACCGGCACGTCGGGCGGAAAGACGCCGCCGTCGCCCGAGGTGACGAGGCGGTCGCCGACGCGCAGCGGGCCGTCGGCGGGCGCGACGTAGCGCACCTCGAGCAGCGCCTCGTTGACGCCGGCGACGATGGCGGGGCGGCCGGTCCGGACGACGCGGACGGGCACGAGGCTCGACATGTCGGTGAGCAGCAACACGCGGGCGGCATGCTCGCCGGTTTCGACGACGCGGCCGACGAGGCCGTCATCGATGCGCACCGGCTGGCCGACGCGCAAGCCCTCGGCGCGGCCGCCGGCGACGACCGCCGAGCGGACGTAGGAGCCCGAGGAGGCGCCGGCGATGGCGACGGTGCGCGACCAGCGCGCGCCGGGCTCGACGACCCGCAGCATTGCCTTCAACTGGGCGTTCTCGCGCAGCAGCGCGTCGCGCTGCTCGCGCAGCCGCTGCTGGCGCGCCATTCGCGCCTCCAGCTCCTTCACGCGGTCGACGGCGTCGAAATAGGCGTCGACGTCGTCGGCGACGCCCTGCGCCCAGGCGAGCGGGGCCTTGGTCCACGCCCACACCGGCGCGACCCCGTCGAGGGCGGCAGCGCGCAGACCGCGGCCCTGCGCCGGATCGGCGCGGCTCATGAGCAGCAGGATGAGCCCGGCGAGCAGCGCAAGCGCACTGCCGATGGCGCTGAAGAGCGCACGGTTGCGCTCGCGCCGCGAGAAGCTCGTCCAGCTTTGGCGGGGAGGCCAGGCCATCCGCGCCGGCTCCTTTCCCCCGGAGTGGCCCTTACTCGGTCAGCAGCACGCCGCGATACACCGGATCCTCGAGCGCGCGGCCGGTGCCGAGCGCAACGCAGGTCAGCGGATCGTCGGCGATCGAGACCGGCAGGCCGGTTGCCTCGCGCAGAACCGTGTCGATGTCCTGCAACAGCGCGCCGCCGCCGGTCAGGACGATGCCCTGATCGACGATGTCGGCGGCGAGCTCGGGCGCGGTATTCTCGAGCGCCATGCGGACGCCCTCGATGATCGTCGACACCGGCTCGCTGAGCGCCTCGGCGATCTGGGCCTGGTTGATCATGATCTCCTTGGGCACGCCGTTCATGAGGTCGCGGCCCTTGATCTCGACCGAGAGGCCGACGCCGTCCGCCGGCACCTTGGCGGTGCCGATTTCCTTCTTGATGCGCTCGGCGGTGGCTTCGCCGATCAGCAGGTTGAAGTTGCGGCGGACGTAGGAGACGATCGCATCGTCGAACTTGTCGCCGCCGACGCGGACCGAGGTGGTGTAGGCGAGACCGCGCAGCGAGAGCACCGCGACTTCGGTGGTGCCGCCGCCGATGTCGACGACCATCGAGCCGATGGGTTCGGTCACCGGCATGCCCGCACCGATCGCCGCCGCCATCGGCTCCTCGATCAGGTAGACCTGGCTGGCGCCGGCGTTGTTGGCGGCGTCGCGGATGGCGCGGCGCTCGACCGAGGTGCTGCCCGAGGGGACGCACACGACGATCTCGGGGAAGCGCGGGAAGCGCGAGGTGTGCACCTTCTTGATGAAGTAGTTGATCATCTGCTCGGCAACGCCGATGTCGGCGATGACGCCGTCACGCAGGGGACGGATCGCCTCGACGTTGCCGGGCGTCTTGCCCATCATCATCTTGGCGTCGTTGCCGACCGCCTTGACCGACTTGCGGCCGTTGTTGGTCTCGATCGCGACCACCGACGGCTCGTTGAGGACGATGCCGCGGCCCCGCACATAGACCAGCGTGTTCGCGGTCCCGAGGTCGATCGCCATGTCCTGGCTCAGAAAGGAAAAAAGGCGGCTCAACATCGCCATGAGACAAAACCCCCGTCCGGAATACGCACCAGGCCGGCGCGGCTTCAGCGCCGGCCAGCCCGTGAATGGATGCCGCCCTGTAAACCCGCCCCGTGGCCGGGACAATGGCCGACGTGCGGGTTCGCGCCAAGCCGGAAAAGCGCGATTTGGCGAGTGCTGGCGGCGCTTTGCCGCGTGCGGTAGGGAAAGACTGTGAGCATTCGCCGCCTTCCCGAGCACCTCGTCAACCAGATCGCCGCCGGCGAGGTGGTCGAACGCCCGGCGAGCGCGCTGAAGGAGCTTGTCGAGAATGCGCTCGACGCGGGCGCGCGGCGCATCGCCGTCGAGCTGGCGGCGGGCGGGGTCGAGCGCATCGCGGTGGTCGACGACGGCTGCGGGATGGGCCCCGACGACATGCGCCTCGCCATCGAGCGGCACGCGACGTCCAAGCTGCCCGACGGCGACCTGTCGGCGATCCGGACGCTGGGCTTTCGCGGCGAGGCGCTGCCCTCCATCGGCAGTGTCGCACGGCTGACGCTCGCCAGCCGGACGGCGGGCGGGGAGGGGTGGCGGCTGACGGTCGACAACGGCCGCATCGTCGAGGACGGGCCGGCGGCGCTGCCGCAAGGCACGCGCGTCACCGTCGAGGGGTTGTTCGCGCGGGTTCCTGCACGGCGCAAGTTCCTGAAATCGGAGCGGTCGGAGCTGGCGGCCTGCCTCGATGTGGTGCGGCGGCTGGCGATGGCGCATGCCGACGTCGGCTTCGAGCTGAGCCACGACGGGCGGCGGCTGCTGGCGACCGAGCCGGGCGGCGATCTCCTCGAGGGCAGCCGTCTGGCGCGGATGGCGGCGATCCTTGGCCTCGACTTCGCAGACAATGCGATTCCCGTCGATCTGGAGCGCGAGGGGGTGCGGCTGGGCGGGCTCGCCGGGCTGCCGACCTACAATCGCGGCGTCGCCGATCACCAATATCTGTTCGTCAACGGCCGGCCGGTGCGCGACCGGCTGCTCGTCGGCGCGGTACGCGGGGCCTATCAGGACCTTCTGGCGCGCGACCGCCATCCGGTGCTGGCGTTGTTCCTCGACGTGCCGAGCGACTTCGTCGACGTGAACGTCCACCCGGCCAAGACCGAGGTGCGTTTCCGCGATGCGGCGCTGGTGCGCGGGCTGATCGTCTCGGGGCTGCGGCGCGCGCTCGATGCGGCGGGGCAGCGCGCCTCGACGACGGTGGCGGCGGCGACGCTGGCGGCGCTGCGGCCGGAGGCGGGCGCCGCGCCCTTCGCCGCGGCCGCTCCGCAGCCGGCGTCAGGCCTAGCCGCGCCGCGGCTCGCCTTCGCCGATGCGCCGATGGCGCGTGCGCCGCAGCCCTGGGGCAGCGCGGGCGAGGCGGCGGCGGCCGCGACTGCGACGGGCGATTTCCCGCTCGGGGTGGCGCGCGGACAGGTCCACAACACCTATATCGTCGCCGAGGCCGCCGACGGGCTGGTCATCGTCGACCAGCATGCCGCGCACGAGCGGCTGGTGCTCGAGCGGATGAAGGCGGCGCTGGGCGCGGGCGGGGTGGCGGCGCAGGCGCTGCTGATCCCCGAGGTCGTCGAGCTCGACGAGATCGCGGCGGGGGCAGTCGAGGCGCGCGCGGACGAGCTGGCGGCATGGGGGCTGGAGGTCGAGCGGTTCGGGGCGCGGGCGGTGCTGGTGCGCTCGACACCGGCGCTGCTCGGCAAGACCGATGCGGTGGCGCTGGTCCGCGATCTCGCCGACGATCTGCTCGCGCACGATGCGGCGCTGACGCTGAAGGACCGGATCGATGCGGTCTGCGCGACGATGGCCTGTCACGGCTCGGTAAGGGCGGGCCGGGCGCTGGGGGTGGCCGAGATGAATGCGCTGCTCCGCGACATGGAGGCGACGCCGCACAGCGGCCAGTGCAACCACGGCCGGCCGACCTATGTGAAGCTGTCGAAGACCGATCTGGAGCGGCTGTTCGGGCGGAGTTGAGGGGGGCGG
>JADCGM010000417.1 GCA_020249025.1 Alphaproteobacteria bacterium | reverse complement strand
GGCCTTATCGTCCCACGCGGTTACCTGCGCGCCCGACGCCGCCAGCGCCGCCACCGTCGCACGGCCGGAGCGCGCGAGGCCGTAGACCGCGTAGCGCTTGTTGGCGAAGGCGGCGGAGACGATCACGCCGCTACCGCAGTTTCAGCGTGGCGAGGCCCGCCAGCGCGAGGACGAAGCTGATGATCCAGAAGCGGACCACGACCGTCGCCTCGGCCCAGCCGAGCTGCTCGAAATGATGGTGGATCGGCGCCATCCGGAAGACGCGCTTGCCGGTCAGCTTGAAGCTCGCGACCTGTACGATGACCGACACCGTCTCTAGGACGAACAACCCGCCGACGATGACCAGGACGAGCTCGTGGTTGGTCGCCACCGCGATCGAGCCGAGCGCGCCGCCCAGCGCAAGGCTGCCGGTGTCACCCATGAACACCGCCGCTGGCGGCGCATTGTACCAGAGGAAGCCGAGCCCGGCGCCGATCAGCGCCCCGCAGAACACCGCGAGCTCGCCGGCGTTCGCGACATAATGGATGCCGAGATACTCCGAAAACTTCACGTTTCCGACGAGATAGGCGATCACGCCGAAGGTCATCGCGGCGATGATGACGGGCATCGTCGCCAGCCCGTCGAGACCATCGGTGAGGTTCACCGCATTGCCGAAGCCGGCGATGATGAAGGCACCGAAGGCGATGTAGAAGATGCCGAGCTCGATGCCGTAGTTCTGGACGAACGGGATGTAGAGCTGGGTCCCGGTCTCGCGCGCGATCCACCAGACGGCGGCGCCGCCGATCATGAACTCCAGCAGCAGCCGCACCTTGCCGGGCACGCCCTTGTGCGAAGCTTTGGTGACCTTCGCATAGTCGTCGAGGAAGCCGATCAGCCCGAAGCTCAGCGTCACCAGCAGGCACGCCCAGACGATCGAGTGCCGCAGGTCCATCCACAGCAGCGTCGAGACGGTCAGCGAGGCGAGGATCATCAGCCCGCCCATCGTCGGCGTGCCACGCTTGGTCAGCAGGTGCGACGCCGGGCCGTCCTCGCGGATCGGCTGGCCCTTGCCCTGCTTCACCCGCAGCCAGGCGATCATCTTCGGCCCGATCCAGAGCGCGATGAGCAGCGCCGTGATCGCCGCCGCGCCGGAGCGGAAGGTGATGTAGCGGAACAGGTTGAGGATGCTCTCGAACCCGAAGAACTGGGCGATGTGGAAAATCATGCGTCCCCCCCGAGCATGTGCCTGACGAGCAGGCCGAGCCCGACGCTGTTCGAACCCTTGACCAGCACGACGTCATCGGGGCGGAGGAGCGCATCCACCGACTCGATCGCCGCGCCGAAGTCGCTGACATGCTCCGACCGCACGCGCTTCCGCAGCGCGTCGTGGAGCGGCTCCATCTCCGCGCCGACCAGCACCGCATGATCGACGCCGGCGTCGATCACCGGCTGCGCCAGCCCGGCGTGATAGCCGGGCGAGCCCTCGCCGAGTTCCTTCATCGCACCGAGCACGGCGATGCGCCGGCCCTTGCCCTGCGGTGCGGTGCTGCCGAGTACGGCGAGCGTCGCCGCCATTGAGGTCGGGTTGGCGTTGTAGCTCTCGTCGATGACGACCGCCTGACCGCCGTCGCGCAGGTTGATCCGCGCGCGCCGGCCGCGGCCGGGCAGATCGGACAGCTCGGCGAGCGCGAGGCCAGCCATGGCGATGTCGCCGCCCGCCGCCTTCACCGCCGCGATCACCGCGAGCGAGTTGTTGACCCAGTGCCGCCCGGCCATGCCGATCTTGTAGGTCAGTGTCTCGTCATGGACCTGCGCGGTCACTGTCGTGCAGTCGGGGTGGAGCGCATAGCGGAGCGCGCGCACGTCGGCGCCCTGGCCTTCGCCGAAGGTCACGACGCGCGCGCCGTGGGCGGTCGCGGCGGCGATAAGCCGGTCGCGGTGCGCATTGTCCCACGGCAGGATCGCGGTGCCGCCCGGCTCCAGCCCCTCGACGATCTCGGCCTTGGCGTCGGCGATGCCGGCCTCGCTGTCGAAGAATTCGATGTGGACGCTGGCCACCCAGGTGATGACCGCGACATGCGGGCGGACCTGGCGGGTCAGGGCGGCGATCTCGCCGGCATGGTTCATGCCCATCTCGAACACGCCGAAGCGGGTCTCGCGCGGCATCCGGGCAAGGCTTAGCGGCACGCCGGTGTGGTTGTTGTAGCTTTTGACCGAGGCATGCACCGATCCGGCCGCAAAGCGCTCGAGCGAGAGGCGGATCGCCTCCTTGACACCGGTCTTGCCGACCGAGCCGGTCACGCCGATCACGGTCGCCGCGGCGCGCGCGCGCGCGGCGCGGCCCATCGCCTCGAGCCCAGCCATCGTGTCGGCGACGCGAACATGGGGGGTGGGCACCGGCTCGGAGACCAACAGTCCTTCAGCCCCCTGCCGGACTGCGGTCTCGACGAACCGGTGCCCGTCGGTGCGCTCGCCGCGCAAGGCGACGAACAGCTCCCCGCCACCGACTTCACGCGAATCAAACGTCACGCCACTCACACTGAACGCGGCCGAGGCGACCCCGCCGGTCGCCTCCGCGATCTCCGATGCGGTCCACAGCGGGCTCACGCCGCTTCCTCCCGCGCCACCTGCACATCGTCGAACGGCAGCACCCGGTCGCCGACGATCTGCCCCTGCTCATGCCCCTTGCCGGCGACGAGCACGACGTCACCCGCGCCCGCCTCGCGGATCGCAGCGGCGATCGCCTCGCGCCGCCCGTCGATCTCGCGCGCGCCGGGCGCGCCCGCCATGATCATCGCGCGGATCGACGCCGGATCCTCCGAACGCGGATTGTCGTCGGTCACATAAACGTCGTCGCCGAGTTCGACCGCGATCGCGCCCATCTGCGGGCGCTTGCCGGTGTCGCGGTCGCCGCCGCAGCCGAAGACGATGCGCAGCCGGTCGGCCGTGTGGGCCCGCAGCGCCTCGATCGCGGCGCGCAGGCCGTCGGGCGTGTGGGCGTAATCGACATAGACGGGCGCGCCGGCGCGGGTCAGCACCGCGCGCTCCAGCCGCCCGCGGACCGGCGTCACCCGGCCGAGCGCGGCGAGCGTCGCCGCGGTGTCGCCGCCCGTCGCGATGACGAGGCCGGCGGCGGTCAGCGCGTTGGCCGCCTGATAGGCGCCGATCAGCGGCAGCATCACCTTGTGGGTCTTGCCGCCCGCCGCGATCTCGAGCGTTTGGCCGAGCTGGGTCGGCTGGCGCGACAGCAGCTTCAGGTCCTCGCCGTTGGCGCCCACCGTGATGAGCTTCACGCCCCGGCTGCGGACGTGCGCGATCACCTGCGCCGACCAGTCGTCGTCAGCCCACACCACCGCGGTTCCGTCGGCGTCGACGACCTCGTCGAACAGCCGCATCTTGGCCGCGAAATAGGCGTCCATCGTGCCGTGATAGTCGAGGTGGTCGCGCGTCAGATTGGTGAAGGCGGCGGCGCGGACGGGCAGGCCCTCGGTTCGGTACTGGTCGAGGCCGTGGCTCGACGCCTCGAAGGCGAGGTGCGTGACGCCCTCGCGCTGCAGGCCGGCGACGTTCGACAGGAAGGTCGCGACATCGGGCGTCGTCAGGCCGGTGACGGTGCGGTCGTCGGCGGTGGTGACGCCAAGCGTGCCGATGCTTGCCGCGTGATGCCCGGCCATCCGCCACAGCTGGCGGACGAGCTCGACGTTGGAGGTCTTGCCGTTGGTGCCGGTCACCGCGACCGTCGTCGCCGGGAAGGGCGCGAAGAATTTGGCGGCGATCCGGGCGAAGGCCCGGCGCGGATTGGCGTCGGCGATGTGGACGGCGCCGCTGACCGTCGCCTCGGGCCGCGCGACCACCGCGACGGCCCCGAGCCTCACGGCCTCGGCAATGAAGTCCTCGCCGTTGACACGGCTGCCCTGGAACGCGCCGAAGACGGTGCCGGGCGCGACCTTGCGATGGTCGATCGCGAAGCCCGAAACGATAGAGTCCGAGTCTGTGGCGACAAGATCGCGAAGGCGCATGTCAGACGCTCCTCCGCATCATTGCCCGTCCTTCTTGGGCTCGTGGACATACTGCATCAGCGACTGCCACTCGGCGTCCTTCGTCTCCGACGGCGCGACGCCGAGCGCCGGCGCGATGCGCGCGACGACCTTGCCGACCACCGGCGCGACGTTCCAGCCGGCGGTGGCGAAGCCGTAGGTGTCCTTGGTCGCGCGCGGCTCGTCGAGCATCGCGACAACGACATATTTCGGGTCGTCCATCGGGAAGACGCCGGCGAAGGTGGTCACCAGATCCTTGCGGGCATAGCCGCCGCCCTTGGCCTTTTCGGCGGTGCCCGTCTTGCCGCCGACGCGGTAGCCGGGCGCATCGGACTTGCCGCCAGTACCCTCAGTGACGACGAGGCGCAGCAGCGCCCGCATCTTGTAGCTCGTCTCCTCGGTGAAGACGCGGCGGCCGGGGGCGACCGGATGCTCCTTGCCGACCTTCAGCAGCGTCGCCGGCCGCCACACGCCGCCGTTGATCAGCGCCGCATAGCCCGAGGCGAGATGGAGCGGCGTCACCGCGATGCCGTGGCCGTAGCCGACGGTCATCGTCGCGATCTCGCCCCAGTTCGCGCCCGGCGACAGGGTGCGTCCGCGTTCCTTCAGCTCGATCGAGACAGGCTCCAGGAAGCCGAGCTTGCGGATGAAGTCCTGCTGCCGCGTCGAGCCGATCGCGTGGGCGATGCGGGCGGTGCCGATGTTCGACGATTCCTTGAAGATCTCCGGCACCGTCGCCATCCGCTTCAGCGGGTGGGTGTCGCTGATCGAGAAGCGGCCGACCTTGAGGTTGGTCGTGCAATCCCAGAGCTGGTCCATCGAGGTGATGACACCGGCATCAAGGCCCATCGCGATGGTGAACGCCTTGAACGTCGAGCCGAGCTCGTAGACGCCGAGCGTCGCGCGATTGAAGCGCGCCTCGACCGACCCCGCGCCGGCGTCGTTGAGGTTGAGCTCGGGCAGCGAGGTCATCGCGATGACCTCGCCGGTATGGGCGTCCATGACGATGCCGGCCGCGCCGATCGCCGAGAATTTCGCCATCGCCGCAGCGAGCTCGCTTTCGAGCGCCATCTGCACGCGGCTGTCGATCGACAGTTG
>JADCGM010000416.1 GCA_020249025.1 Alphaproteobacteria bacterium | reverse complement strand
TTCGTCTCGGCGAGCGCCGAGATGAGGAAGATCACGAACATCGGCAGCAGCAACGGGTTGAAGATGTTGCCGTTGAGGAGCCCCAGCACATTGCCCTGCTGGCTCTTGACGATGTCGTTGAGGTTGAAGCTCGATGCGTAGAGAACGACACAGACGATGACGAAGCCGAGGCTGACCTCGTAGCTGACCATCTGCGCGGCCGAGCGCAGGCCGCCGAGGAACGGATACTTCGAGTTCGACGCCCATCCCGACATGATGATGCCGTAGACGCCGAGGGAGGACACCGCGAACAGGTAGAGCACGCCGACGTTGATGTCGGCCAGCACTGCCTCTGCCGAGAACGGGATCACCGCCCAGCCGGCAAGCGCCAGCGTGAAGGTGATCATCGGCGCGATGAGGAAAATGCCCTTGTTCGCGCTCGCCGGAATGATGGTCTCCTTGAGGAAGACCTTCAGGCCGTCGGCGAAGGACTGCATGATGCCGAAGGGGCCGACGACGTTCGGGCCGCGGCGCATCTGCATCGCCGCCCAGATCTTGCGGTCGCCATAGACCGCGAAGGCGACGCCGAGCATGACGGGCAGCGCGATCGCGAGGATCAGCAGGATCGTCGCGACGAGATAGCCGAGATACGGCCCCATCAGGTCCTGGAACCACGCGGTCATTCGGCGGCCTCCAGCTGACCGCCCTGCCCCAGGATCTCGCGCACGCAGTCGTGCATCGTGTCGCTGGCGCGGGCGATCGGGTTGGTGAGGTAGAAATTGTCGACGGCGAGCGCGACCGGCCCCGAGGGCTTGGCGTCGTCGGTCGTGAACACGGCACCCCACGGCATGGCGGCAACGCCCTCCGAGGCGAGGTGCGGCCAGTCACGGGCGATACGCTCGCGCAGGCCCGCCAGCGTGTCATAGGGCAGCGCAGCCCCCAGCACGTCGGACAGCGCGCGCAGGATCGTCCAGTCCTCGCGGGCGTCGCCCGGTGCGGGCGTCGCCTTCGTCCCGCGCTGGACGCGGCCCTCGGTGTTGACCCAGGTGCCCGACTTCTCGGTGTACGCGGCGGCCGGCAGGATCACGTCGGCGTCCTTCACCCCGGCGTCGCCATGCGTGCCGATGTAGACGGTGAACGCCTTGGCGAGCGCACCGGCAGGCAGTTCGTCGGCGCCGAGATTGAACACGGCCTTGACCTTGCCCGCCTTCACATCGGCGGCGATTCCGGCGACCCCGCCCTCGGCAGCGAGGCCGAGATCGAGCGCGCCGACGCGCGCGGCGGCGGTATGGAGCACGTTCCAGCCGTTCCAGCCGTCACGCACGAGCTTGTGCTTGTCGGCGAGCGCGCGCGCTGCGGCGAGCACGCCCGGCGTCTTCAGCGCGCCCATGCCAAGCACAATCGCCGGACGCTCCGCGCCCTTCAGCGCATCGGTCACGGCCTTGGGAAGCTTGGCGAGAACCGCGAGATCGTCGCCGAGCTGCTCGACCGGATAGGTCAGGTCGATGCACGGCCCGATGTTGAGGACCTTGGCCTTGCCCTTGCGCACCGCCTGGCGAAGGCGGGTGTTGACGAGCGCCGCCTCCCAGCGCGGGTTGGTGCCGACGAGAAGGATGACGTCGGCCTGCGCGATGCCGGCGATGCCGCTGTTGAAGCGGTAGCCGGCGGGCACCGCCGGATCGACCAGCGCGCCGTCCTGGCGGCTCTCGATCCGGGCTACGCCGCGCATGGCGAGCAGATCCTTCAGCGCCACCATCGCCTCGACATCGGCGAGATCGCCCACGACGCCCGCGATCTGCGCGCCCTTCAGGCCATTCAGCCCCTCGGCGATAGCAGCGAAGGCCTCGCCCCAGCTCGCAGCGACCAGCTTGCCATCCTTGCGAACATAGGGCCGGTCGAGGCGGCGCTTCATCAGACCGTCGGCGGCGAAGCGAGTCTTGTCCGACGCCCACTCCTCGTTGACGTCGTCGTTGATCCGCGGATTGACCCGCATGACCTGCGGGCCGCGGACGCCGAGATCGATGTTGGTGCCGACCGCGTCCATGACGTCGATCGACGGGACATGCTTCAGCTCCCAAGGCCGCGCCGTGAAGGCATAGGGTTTGGAGGTCAGCGCGCCGACGGGGCAGAGGTCGATGATGTTGCCCTGAAGGTTCGAGTCGAGCGTCATGTTGAGGTAGGAGGTGATCTCCGAATCCTCGCCGCGCCCGGTCTGGCCCATCTGGGTGATGCCCGCGACTTCCGTCGTGAACCGCACGCAGCGCGTGCAGGAGATGCAGCGCGTCATCTTGGTCGCCACCAGCGGGCCGAGGTTCAGGTCATCCGACGCGCGCTTGGGTTCGCGATAGCGCGAGAAGTCGACGCCATAGGCCATCGCCTGATCCTGCAGGTCGCATTCGCCGCCCTGATCGCAGATCGGGCAATCGAGCGGATGGTTGATCAGCAGGAATTCCATCACCCCTTCGCGGGCCTTCTTGACCATCGGCGACTTGGTCTTGACGACTGGCGCCTCGCCATTCGGGCCGGGGCGCAGGTCGCGGACCTGCATCGCGCAGGAGGCGGCGGGTTTCGGCGGACCGCCCACGACTTCAACAAGGCACATCCGGCAGTTGCCGGCGATCGACAGGCGTTCGTGATAGCAAAAACGGGGGATCTCGATCCCCGCCACCTCGGCGGCCTGGATGATGGTCATGGCACCATCCACCTCGACCTCGATGCCGTCGATGTTGATCTTCTTCAGGTTAGACATGAGCCCGGTCCTTCCGCAGCAGCCCGTTCACCGCGCCGCGCAGGCGGGCCAGCAGCCCCCCGAACGGCGCGCGGGTCGCCTGTTTCGTCTCGTCCTGCCCCGACAGGGACAGATGTTTCACGCGCGCCTCGATGTCGCGCATCATATGTTTCGGATCCTGGTGTCCGTAGCACATGCCCGTCACTCCGCCGCCAATTGCGTGCAGCGGTGGGATTTCCACAGCTGCGCCTGTTCC
>JADCGM010000415.1 GCA_020249025.1 Alphaproteobacteria bacterium | reverse complement strand
TATCAGCTGAAGCTGCGCAACATGCAGACCCGCCCGCGCGACTTCATCGTCAGCATCAAGGGGCTGCCGGGCGCGAAAATGTGGGACTCGATGTCGAGCGAGGCCGATGCCGCCGCAACGCTCAGCATCGCCGCCGGCCCCGACCGGCTGGAGACCCGCCGCGTTCTCGTCCGCGTACCGCGCGAACGGCTGGGCGACGAGCAGACGGAGTTCCGCTTCGTCGTCCGCGCCGCCGACGGCGAGACCGACAGCCGCACCACCCGCTTCAATGGCCCCGAAGGAGCCGGCACCGATGACCAGTGATACCGCAGCGCGCCCGATCACCGGACGCAAGGTCCTGTTCGGCATGGTCGGATTTTTCGGTGTCGTCGTCGCCGTCAACTTGACGATGGCGACGCTGGCGGTCGGCAGCTTCACCGGGGTCGTCGTCGACAACGGCTATGTCGCCAGTCAGCAGTTCAACCGCTGGATCGCGCGCGGCGAAGCCGAGGCTGCGATCGGCTGGACGGCGGCCGCGGGCGCTCCGGGGGGCGTGCCCGAGGTCGTGGTCACCGATGCGCTCGGCCATCCGCTGGCCGGCGCATCGGTGACGCTCCATCTCCACCACCCGCTGCGCGCCGACGACGCCCGGCGCGTGACGCTCGCCGAAGCCGCGCCCGGCCGCTACGCGGCTGCCGCCGCGCTGCCGCGCGGCCAGTGGGAGGCGACCATCGCCATCGCGAAGGACGGCCGCGCCGTCCATGTCCGCGACCGGCTGCTGGTCCAGCCGAAGTGACCGCGCAGCCCGCCCCCGGCGCCTTCGACGTCTGGACCCGCGCCGACGGGCCGCTCCGCCACATCGACCTTCACGTCCCCGGCATCAGCTGCGCGGGGTGCATCTCGAAGATCGAGCGCGGGGTGCGCGCGCTGCCCGGAATCGTCGGCGCGCGGGTCAACTTCACCACCCGCCGCCTCGCCGTCGACTGGGAGGATGCGGCGCTCAGCGCCGATCGCATCGTCGCGACCGTCACCGGGCTCGGCTTCGAGGTCCGCCCGTTCGCGCCCGAGGAGGCGGCGAAGGCCGACGATCACGGCCGCACCCAGGAGCTGATCCGCGCCATGGTCGTCGCCGGGTTCGCCGCGACGAACATCATGCTGCTGTCGATCTCGATCTGGTCGGGCGCGGCGGCTGCGACGCGCGACCTGTTCCATGCGATCTCGGCGGCGATCGCGTTGCCCGCGGTCATCTACGCCGTCCGCCCGTTCGCGCGCTCGGCGTGGAGTGCGCTGCGCCACGGCCGCACCAACATGGACGTGCCGATCTGCATCGGCGTGGCGCTGGCCACGGGCATGAGCCTCTACGAGACGCTGACACGCGGTGCGCACGCCTATTTCGACGGCGTCACGATGCTGCTGTTCTTCCTGCTCATCGGGCGGGTTCTCGACAGCGTCATGCGCGACCGCGCCCGCGCCGGCGTCGCCCAGCTGCTGAAGCAGACCCCGCGCGGCGCGCTGGCGCTGATGGCCGACGGCTCGACCGAATGGCGGCCGATCGACAGCGTCGCCCCCGGCATGCGCGTTCTCGTCGCCGCCGGTGAACGCCTGCCCGTCGACGGGATCGTCGAGGCGGGGACGGGCCTCGTCGACCGCGCGCTCGTCACCGGCGAAAGCGCGCCCGAGCCCGTCGCCCCCGGCGACCGCGTGCTCGCGGGGACGCTCAGCCTCGATGCGGCGCTGACGGTGAAGACGACCGCGGCGGGCGAGGCGACCTTCATCGCCGATCTCGTCCGGCTGATGGAGGCCGCCGAGCAGTCGAAATCCGCCTATGTCCGGCTCGCCGACCGCGTTTCGCGGCTCTACGCGCCGGCGGTGCACCTGCTCGCGGCGCTCACGTGCGCCGGTTGGCTCATCGCCGGCTTCGGCTGGCATGCGGCGCTCACCACCGCGATCGCGGTTCTCATCATCACCTGCCCCTGCGCGCTCGGCCTCGCCGTGCCCGCCGTTCAGGTGACGGCCGCCGGCCGGCTGATGAAGCGCGGCATCCTGCTGAAGGACGGCGGCGCGCTCGAACGCCTCGCCGAGGTCGATATCGTGATGCTCGACAAGACCGGCACCATCACCCGCGGCCGCCCCGTCCTCGACGGCATCGGCGGGCTCGCCGGCGACGATGCCGCGGCAGCGCTCGCGCTGGCCCAGCGCAGCACCCATCCGCTGGCCCGGGCGCTCGCCGCCGAACTGGCCGCGCTCGGGGTCGCCGCCGCCGAGGTGCGCGATGTCCGTGAGGTGCCGGGCTGCGGGGTCGAGGGCATCGTCGACGGCGCCGCCGTCCGCCTCGGCCGGCCCGACTGGGTCGATCCGGCGATGCCGCGCGTCCGCGACTCCGGCCGCCTCGTCACCGCTGTTCGCCGCGGCGGCGGCGATGCCGCGCTCGTGCGCTTTCGCGACGAGTTGCGCCCCAATGCCGCCGCCGCCATCGCCGATCTGCGCGATCAGGGCTGCGATGTCGCCATGCTGTCGGGCGACCGCGCCGAGGTTGCGGCCGACGTCGCCACCTCGGTCGGCATCCGCGACTGGCAGGCCGGCTGCGCGCCCGCCGCCAAGGTCGCCGCGATCGCCGCGCGCCAGAGCGCCGGCCGCCGCGTTCTCGTCGTCGGCGACGGCCTCAACGACGGGCCGGCGCTTGCCGCCGGCCATGCCTCGATGGCCCCGGCGAGCGCGAGCGACGTCGGACAGGCCGCAGCCGATCTCGTCTTTCTCGGCGACGGCCTCGACGCCGTGCCCGCCGCCGTGCGCCTCGCGCGGCGCGCCCGGCGGCTCGTGCGCCAGAACATCGCGATGGCGGTGGTCTACAACGCGGTGGCGGTGCCGCTCGCGATCGCGGGCGTCGTCACGCCGCTCATCGCTGCGGTCGCCATGTCGAGTTCCTCGGTGCTCGTCATCGGCAATGCACTGCGGCTGCGCATCGGGGGAGGCCGGGCATGACCGGACTGACGCTTCTCATCCCGCTCGCCCTTGTGCTGGGCAGCGCCTGGCTCGGGGTGTTCCTGTGGACGCTGCGGTCGAAGCAGTACGACGACCTCGACGGCGCCGCCCTTCGCATCCTCGACGAGGACGCCGACCGCGCTCCCTGAGAGATCCGGTCTCGTCGCGATCCACCACGCACAGAAAAATGGCCGGGACCGGCGCTCCTCGGGAGGGATGAGCGCGGGTCCCGGCCTGGGAAGCGGCACACAGGTCTTTGGGAGGGAGGCGACCTGCCCGCCGGTTACCCGGATGCGCGGCCTGTGCCCCCGGCCGCGCCTCCGGATGGGGTCAGAACTTCCAGCCGATGCCGACGCCGGCGACGACCGGATCAAGGCTGACGTTGACGCGATTGACGAGCGCCCCGGTGGTCAGCTTCACGGTCGTGTCGATGTCGATGTATTTGACGTCGACGTTGAAGACCATGTTGTCGCCCATCGGGAAATCGATCCCGGCCTGAACCGCGTAGCCGAAGGAGCTCTTGGTCGAGACCCGGGTCGCGCCGATCGCGGTGTTGAGCGCCGCCGTCGCCTTCTCGTTGTAGAAGAGCGTGTAGTTGAGGCCCGCGCCGACATAGGGGCTGACCCGGTCCTTGGGCGCGAAATGATACTGCAGCGTCAGGGTCGGCGGCAGCACCCACATCTTGGCGAGCTTGCCGACGCCGGTGAGCGCGCCGGTGCCCGACGCGCTGTGCTTGGTGGTCGCCGCGATCAGCTCGAACGAGACGTTCTCACCGACGAAGTAGGTGAAATCGACTT
>JADCGM010000414.1 GCA_020249025.1 Alphaproteobacteria bacterium | reverse complement strand
AGCCTGTCCGACCGCCGCATCGGCGATGTCGCGGGCGTGCAGGCCACCTTCTTCGGCAACGGCGTCTGGCTCACCGAGCTGGCGGCGCTGCGCCAGTCGGGCGACACGCAGATCGCCATCGGCCGGCTGTCACCGATCAACGCCTTCGCCCAGATCGATGCGGTCGGGGCCTTCGTCAACGCCGGCTTCGGCGCGAGCGGCGGCGGCAATCCGGTCGACGATCCGGGCCCGACGTCGAGCCCGGCCTCGACCTGGGGCGTCGCGATCGAGACCCCGGTCGGCGGCGGGACGACGCTGCGCGCCGGTGCATATCTCTCCGATCACAGCCGCTTCATGCTCCGCAAGCGCGGCATGGCCATGTCCTTCCGGACCGGCGCCGGCGTGCTCGGCGTTGCGGAAGTCAGCCGCGATCTCGGCGGCTGGCGCAGCGGTGTGGGCGTCTGGATCGACAGCGCCCGGATGGCGACCTTCGACGGCGGCACGCGCCGCGGCAACGAGGGGCTGTTCCTCTTCGCCGACCGGCCGACCGACGACTCGGGCCGCCCCGCGCTGTTCGTGGTGGCGCAGGCGACCGCGCGCGGCGACCGCAACCTGCAGCCGCTGTTCGTCGCCGCCGGGGCCGAAATCCCGGCCGCGTGGCGCGACGGCGATGCGGTGGCGTTCGGGCTGACCGCCGGCAAGTTCGGCGGCGAATGCCCGCGCAACGGCTGGGAGGTGGCGATCGAGGCCAATTACCGGCTGGCGCTGCCCGGCGGCGCCGCGCTGCGCCCCGATCTTCAGTACGTGATCAACCCCGGCGGGGTCGGCGCGCGCGATGCGCTCGTCGCCGGGGTCCAGCTCGAATGGGGCTTCTGAGCCCCCTCATCGCCGAATCCGACCAAAGACTTTCACCGACTTACGTCCAGTTCACCCCTTTGTCCGTAGGCGGGGCCGTTCGCTCAGGTTCCGCGGATCAGGGGCGAGGAATGCAAGAGGACCGACCAATGCCCAAAGTGACACTCGCACTGCGATCCAAACTCCTGATTTCCTTCATCGCCTGCGGCGTCGCGCCCCTGCTGGCGCTGTTCGCCTATCTCCAGGTGACCGTCATTTCCGAGATGCGCGAGAAGTCGCTCATGCCCCTGGCCTCGATGACGGGTCCGCTTCAGGAGTCGGTCGACCGCGGGCTCGGCGAGCGCTTCGGCGACGCGATGGCGTTCGCGGCGGCTGCGGCCAGCGACCTCGACGAGGGTGACGCGATGGATCGCGTAACCCGCTCGATGAACCGCCGCATGGTCTTCTATCCGGTCTACAAGGCGATGGTGCTGGCCGATCCGTCGGGCCGGATCATCGCCGCCAACACCCGCGACGCCGCGGGCCGCGGCACCCAAGGCGCCAGCCTCGTCGGCCGCGACATCGGCGGCGGCGAATGGTTCCGCCGCGCCGCATCGGGCGGCGGCGAAGACTGGAAGACGATGTCGGGCGCGTCGATCGGCGCGGTCGAGAAGTCGCCGATCGTGGCCGCTGCCGCAGGGGACGACGGCTTCTCCATTCCGTTCGCGGCGCCGGTCAAGGACGCCTCGGGCCGCGTGATCGCGGTTTGGGTCAACTACCTCAACCCGACCTTCGTCGACGAACTCGTGCTCGGAACCGCGCATCGCCTCGGGGAACAGCTCGGCCAGGATGTCGAGGTCACGGTGTTCGACCATGCGCAGAGGGTCGTCACTGCCTATGATCAGGATGTCCATTCCAAGACCTACACCCGCGATCCGGGGCAGTTCGAGAATGTGACCGTCCTGCTCAAGGACGTGCAGATGACCGGCGCCAACGGCGCGCTCCACCTCGTCCATGACGGCAACGACGTCGGCGCCGCCTATGCGATCAGCGATGGTGACAATGGCGAGCCGACGACCGGCTGGCGCACGATCGTCGTCGCGTCGGACGAGGCGCTGCTCGCCGAATCGCGCGAGGTCTCTGAGTCGATCATCATCTTCATCGTGCTGGCGATCGCGGTCGCCACGGCCGCCGGCTGGTGGCTCGGCCGCGGCATCTCCGCCCCGATCACCGCGCTCATCGTCCGCATGCGTCAGCTCGTCGCCGGCGACAAGACGACCGAGGTCCCGAGCCTCGAGCGCGCCGACGACATCGGCGACATCGCCCGCGCCGTCGAGGTGTTCCGCGAGGCCGCGGTCGAGAAGGATCGTGTCGAAGCGGAGGTCGAGGCCGAGCGCCAGCGCGCCACCGCCGAGCGCGAGCGCGTCGCCGCCCGCCAGAAGCTGGCGGTCGACCGTCTCGGCGAGGCGCTCGGCGCGCTCGCCGAGGGCGACCTCAGCCACACGCTGCCGGCCGACTTCCCCGAGGAGTACGACCGTCTGAAGCAGGACCATTCGGCCGCCATTGGCCGCCTGCGCGACACCATGCAGGCGATCATCCAGAGCGCCGAGGCGATCCGCACCGGCACCGTCGAGATCGCCGGCGCCTCGGAGGATCTCGCCCGCCGCACCGAAGCCCAAGCCGCGAGCCTCGAGGAGACGGCGGCAGCGCTCGAGGAGACCAGCGGCGCGGTCAAGGCCAACGCCAGCAGCTCGCGCGAGGCGGCCGCCAAGGTCGGCGTCGCCCGCGAGGCTGCGGCGGAAGGCCGGACGGCGGCGCAGGAAACCATCGACGCCATCGCCCGGATCCAGTCCTCGCAGCGCGAGATCGGCTCGATCGTCGGCGTGATGCAGGAGATCGCCTACCAGACGAACATCCTGGCGCTAAACGCGGGCGTCGAGGCGGCGCGCGCCGGCGATGCCGGCCGCGGCTTCATGGTCGTCGCCAACGAGGTGCGTCTGCTCGCGCAGCGCTCGTCGGAGGCCGCCAAGGATATCCAGCGGCTGATCGGCGGCTCGAACGAGCAGGTCGATGACGGCGTCGCGCTCGTCAACAAGTCGGCGGAGATGCTCCAGCGCATCGTCGACGACGTGATGAGCGTCAACGAGCTGATCGGCGACATCGCCGCGGCGTCCGAGCGCCAGGCGCTCGGCGTCAACCAGATCAGCTCGGCGGTCAACCAGATGGACTCGACCACCCAGCAGAACGCCGCGATGGTCGAGCAGACGACCGCGGCCGCGCGCAGCCTCGCCAGCGAGACGGAGTCGCTCAGCAACATGATCGGCTTCTTCCGCATCGGCCGCGGCGGTGGCGGCAGCAGCTTCGCCGCCCCGGCGCGCGAGAGCTACGAGCCGGCCCCGTCGCGCGCCGCCTCGGCCCAGCGTCCGCCGCTCCGCCTCGCGGTCGGCTCGGACGTCGGCGCCGCGGCGTCGAACGACGACTGGTCGAAGTTCTGACGCCATGACGGAGCTCGTTCTTCCGCCCGTGCTCGACGCCGCCACGGCGTCCGACCTCACCCCTGCCGTCCGCGACGCCGCGGCGGCAGGGGACCTGCGGGTCGACGCGAGCGCCGTCGACCGGATCGCCACGCCCGGAATCCAGCTGCTGCTGGCCGCGGCGCGGGCGGTGCGGACGGACGGGCACGCCTTCACCCTCGTCAATCCCAGCCCGGCTGCGGCCGCCGCCCTGCGGCTCGCCGGCGCCGGCCACCTGATCGCAGAGGCCGCATGACCAACCCGATCGTCATGACCGTCGATGACTCGCGCACCATCCTCATGCTGCTCGACCGGACGCTGCGCCAGCGCGGCTTCGATGTCGTGCAGGCCGAGGACGGCGTCGCGGCGCTCGAGCGGCTCGAGACCGAGCGCCCGCACGTGCTCATCACCGACATCAATATGCCCCGCCTCGACGGGTTCGGCCTTATCGAACAGGTCCGCGCGCAGGATCATTTCCGCGCCCTGCCGATCCTTGTGCTGACCACCGAGGCCACCCCCGAGAAGCGCGCCCGCGCGCGCGCCGGCGGCGCGACCGGCTGGATCGTCAAGCCGTTCGAAGCCGACAAACTCGAAGCGGCGATCCGCCGCGTGATCGCCTGAGGAGACGCACCGTGGACCAGGACGACATCCTCGCGATCTTCTTCCAGGAATGCGACGAGGGCCTCGCCGTCGCCGAGAGCGGTCTTGCCGCACTTGCCGGGGGCGCGGCCGACGCCGAAGGGCTGAACGCCGTGTTCCGCGCGGTCCACTCGATCAAAGGCGGCGCCGGGGCCTTCGGCTTCGATGCGCTCGTCCGCTACGCGCATCTGTTCGAAACCGTGCTCGACCATCTCCGCGCCGGCCGGCTCGCCCATGACCTCGAGGTCGTGCGCCTGCTCCAGCGCAGCCGTGATGTGCTCGACGATCATGTCCACGCCGCCCAGAACGGCGGCGCTGCCCCCGACGACAGCGGCGTCGTCGCCGAACTGTCGCAGCTCGCCGCCGATCCGGGCGCAGCGCCGACCGTCGCCGCCTCGGCCGAAGCGCCGGCCGCGGCCGAGCCGGACGCCGACGAATTCGGCTTCATGCCCGTCACCGTCGATCTCGACTCCTTCAACGCGCCCGCCGAAACGCCGTGGCTCGTCCGCTTCCGCCCGCTCGCCGGCGCGATGGCGCACGGCAACGACCCGCTGCTGCTGCTGCGCGAGCTGGAGCGGATGGGCGCGCTCGAGATCCGGCTCGACGAGACCGCGCTGGCCGATCTCGCCGTCCTCGATCCCTGCGAGCCCGGGCTCGCCTGGGAGATCGAGATGCCCGGCGACACCGACGAGCAGGCCATCCTCGACGTGTTCGATTTCGTCATCGACGACTGCGAGCTGTCGGTCGCGCGCAAGGCCGAAAACGCGGCGGTCCTCGATCTCCCCGCCGATCTCGCAGATACGCCGGCTCCGGCCGATCAGCCGGCGGCCGAGTCGCGCGCCGCGGCTGCCGCCGCAGCTGCCGCCCCGCCGGCTGGCGAACGCCCGTCGATCCGGGTCGACCTCGACCGCGTCGACCAGCTCGTCAACCTGGTCGGCGAGCTCGTCATCACCCAGTCGATGATGGCGCAGCGCGTCAAGGACCTGAACCTCGACCTCAGCGAGGAGCTGGACGACCTCTCTCACCTCACCCGCGAGATGCAGGACGCGGTGATGGCGATGCGCGCCCAGCCGGTCCGCACCGCCTTCGCCCGCGTGCCCCGCCTGCTCCGCGATCTCGAGCTGGAGACCGGCAAGTCGGTCCGCCTCGACGTGTCGGGCGAGACCACCGAGGTCGACAAGACCGTCGTCGACCGCATCGGCGAGCCGCTCGTCCACCTCATCCGCAACGCGGTCGATCACGGGCTGGAGGCGCCCGCCGACCGCGTCGCCGCCGGCAAGCCCGAGCAGGGCGTCATCCGCCTCGCCGCCGAGCACCGCTCGGGCCGCATCGTCATCACCGTCGCCGACGACGGCCGCGGCATCGACCGCGCCCGCGTCCGCGCCAAGGCGGTCGAGCGCGGCATCCTCGCCCCCGATGCGACGCCGAGCGACGAGGAAATCGACAATCTCATCTTCGCCCCCGGCTTCTCGACCGCCGAGCGCGTCTCGAACATCTCGGGCCGCGGCGTCGGGCTCGACGTCGTGCGCCGCAACGTCGCCTCCTTCGGCGGCCGCGTCACGCTCGCTTCGACGCCCGGCCAGGGCTCGGTGTTCAGCCTGACGCTGCCGCTGACGCTCGCCGTGCTCGACGGCATGGTCGTGCGCTCGGGCGGCGACACCTACGTCATCCCGCTCGCCAACATCGTCGAATGCATCCGCCCCGCGCCCGGCCAGATCCGGGCGGTCGGCAGCCGCCCCGACGTGCTGGAGCTGCGCGGCATGCACCTGCCGATCGTCGACCTCGGCGCGGTGCTGCGCGGCGAGAACGGCGACGAAGGGTCGGAGACCGCCTTCGTCATCGTCGACTGCGAGCATCTCGGCCGCGCCGCGCTGCGCGTCGACTCGATCGACGACCAGCGTCAGGTCGTCATCAAGAGCCTTGAGGCCAACTTCCGCGCGGTCGCCGGCCTCGCCGGGGCGACGACCCTCGGCGACGGCAAGGTCGCGCTCATCCTCGATCCCGAATCCCTCATCGCGATGGCCCGCACGCCGGCCGCCGCCCTCTCACTCGCCGCCTAAGGAACGACCATGTCCGACATCGACATCGACATCGACAACGCCCAGCGCCAGGTCATCGTCTTCGAGATCGCGGGGCACCAGCTCGCCGTCGACATCATGGCGGTCCGCGAGATCCGCCCGTGGTCGCCCTCGACCCCGCTGCCCGGCGTCCCGAGCTTCGTGCGCGGCGTCGTCAACCTGCGCGGCGTGGTGCTGCCGGTCTGCGACCTCGGCGAGCGGCTGGGCTGGGGCAAGTCCAACCCGAGCGAACGCCATGTCATCATCGTCGTCCAGATCGACGGGCAGCAGGTCGGCCTCATCGCCGACGGCGTGTCCGACATCCTGACCTTCCCGCGCAGCGCAGTGCAGCCGACCGGCGACGTCGCCGCCGAGGCGGCGGCGTTCCTCGAAGGCCTCGTGCTTCAGGATCAGCGCATGCTGCTCGTTCTCGCCCTCGATCGTCTCGGCCTCACCGAGAACCTGCAGGTGGCGGCATGATCGAACAACCCATCGTCAAGGCGAGCGCGCAGGAAATCGCGCTCGGCTTCGAGGACCGTCACTTCGACGTGATCTCGGCGCTGGTGAAGCGCGAAGCCGGGATCAGCTTCTCGACCGGCAAGAGCAGCCTTATCTTCAACCGCCTCGCGCGGCGGCTGCGCACGCGCGGCATCGCCAACTTCGACAGCTATTGTCGGCTGCTGGAGAACGACGGCGCCGAGCGCGCCATCGTCGTCGAGGCGCTGACCACCAACCACACCAGCTTCTGCCGCGAGCCGCACCATTTCGAGTTTCTCGAAGCCGAGCTGCTGCCCTCGCTGCTCGACCGCGCGCGGCGCGGCGGGCGCGTCCGCTTCTGGTCGGCCGGCTGCTCGTCGGGCGAGGAACCCTATACGCTGGCGCTGAGCATCGCCAAGGCGGCCGAGCGGCTGGAGCCGTTCAACCCGACCTGGTTCCTCGACGCCGATGTCGCCATCCTCGCCACCGACATCGCCTCGCAGATGGTCGAGACCGGCCGCGCCGGCGTCTATCCCGCCGACCGCGTCGAGCCGATCGACGCCGATCTGCGCAAGCGCTGGCTGGTTCGCGACGGCGCCGGCTACCGCTTCGACGACCGCCTGCGCGCGATGATCACCTTCCGCATGCTCAACCTCTTCCACCCCTGGCCGATGGCCGGGCAGTTCGATGTCATCATCTGCCGCAACGTGATGATCTACTTCGGGCCGGAAGAGCGGCTGCAGCTCGAACAGCGGTTCGCCAGCGCGCTCAATCCCGGCGGCCATCTCATCATCGGCCACTCCGAGCGGCTGGCTGCCGAGACGCGCGACCTGTTCGAGTCGCGCGGGCAGACGATCTACCAGTTGAAGGGAGCGCAGGCATGAGCCGGGTCCGCGTCCTTGTCGTCGACGACAGTCCGACGATGCGCGCCTTTCTCGCGTCGCTGCTCAAGCGCGATCCCGGCATCGAGGTCGTCGGCAGCGCGTCCGACGCCGCCACCGCGCGCGAGATGATCAAGACGCTCGATCCCGACGTCGTCACCCTCGACATCGAGATGCCGGGCATGAACGGCCTCGCCTTCCTCGAAAAGATCATGACGTTGCGCCCGACGCCCGTCGTGATGGTCTCGGCGGCGACTCAGGCCGGGTCGGTCGCCGCGGTCGAGGCGATGCGTCTCGGCGCGGTCGGCTGCTTCGCCAAGCCCGCCGACGGCCGCGGCGCCAGCATGGAGCGCGAGCTTCCGGCGCTGCTCGATCTCATCCGCGAGGCCGCCGCCTCGAAGGTCGCGCCGGCCCCGATGGGCCGCGACGAGGGCCCGGTCGAGGACTTCCGCTGGAACGGTATGCTCGTCGCCATCGGCGCGTCGACCGGCGGCGTCGAGGCGCTGTTCGAGGTGCTGCGCAACTTCCCCGCCAACTGCCCGCCGACGGTCGTCGTCCAGCACATGCCGCCGACCTTCACCGCCAGCCTTGCGGCGCGGCTCGACCGCCTCCTCGAACCGCGCGTCGTCGAGGCGGCAGACGGCATGCCGCTCCAGCAGGGCTGCATCTACATCGCCCCAGGCGGCGACCGTCACATGGAGGTCAGCTGCTGGCCGCGCGGCCGCGTCCGCCTCGTTAGCGGTCCGCTCGTCACCGGCCACCAGCCTTCGGTTGACGTGCTCTTCCAGTCCGTCGCCCGCGCCGCCGGCCCGTCGCTGGGCGTCATCCTGACCGGCATGGGCGCCGACGGCGCCGAGGGCCTGCTGGCGATGCGCGAGCATGGCGCCCGCACGCTCGGCCAGGACGAGACCAGCTGCGTCGTCTACGGCATGCCGCGCGCCGCCAAGGCGATCGGCGCCGTGGAGCGCGAGCTGCCGCTGTCGCGCCTCGGCGCGGCGATCATCGAACACACCGGGGCGCCGCTGGCGTCGCCGGCCCCGTCACCGCGTTATTTCCAGGGAGCCTTGCATGCCAGCCGCTAACCGCCTCCGGGTGTTCGTCGTCGACGACCAGCTGGCGATGCGCGCACTGGTGCGTCAGGCGCTCCAGTCGTTCGGCGTCCACGACGTGCGTGACGAGGGCTCGGCCGAGGCCGCGCTGCCGGCGCTGCGCGCCGACGTGCCGCACCTCATCGTCTCCGATCTCAACATGCCGGGGATGGACGGGCTGCAGTTCCTCGCTGCGGTCCGCGCCGATCCCAAGCTCGCCAACGTGCCGTTCATCATGCTGACCGGCTCGGCCGAGCGCGAGATCGTCCAGAAGGCGGCGGCGCTGAAGGTCAACAATTACGTCGTGAAGCCGTTCACCCAGGCGACGCTGCGGCAAAAGATCGAAGCGGTGTTTGGAGCGCTCAACTGATGAAATGGCGGCGGACCGTGGTTCAGGGCGACTTCGTGGTGTCGAACGACGCCAATGCGGAGTTCACGACCGTGCTCGGATCGTGCGTGGCCGTGTGCCTGCACGACCCCGTCGCGCGCGTCGGCGGCATGAACCACTTCCTGCTTGCCGCCCCGCCGCCGGGGCAGAGCGCCGCCGCAACGGTGCTGAGCGCCGGCCGCTACGGATCGGAGTCGATCCCGGCGCTGATCCGCATGCTCGAAAAGCGCGGCGCCCAGACCGACCGCATGCAGGCGCGGATCTACGGCGGGGCCGAAAATCCCGGCCGTCAGAACCAGGCCGGCCCCGGCAACGCCGCGATGGCGCGAGCCGAGCTGTCGCGCCGCGGCATCACGGTCAGCGACGAGAAGGTCGGGGGGCACCTCGCCCGCCGCATCGACTTCGCGCCGTCGACCGGCGTCACCCGGATCACCATCTCCGACCGGACGGAGGAAGCAGCATGACCTCGCGCGAACGCCTGTTGCTGTCGATCGCCGATGAACTGGAGCGCGTCGCCACCCTCACCGAGGATGTCGGCGCCAACATCGCGGCGGAGATCGACTTCACCCCCGCCAATCTCGACAAGCTGCAGGCGATCGACGTCGCCGCGCAGACGCAGCGGCTGGTCGCAACCCTGCTGCGCGACATGATGACCGATGCGCCCGAGCACTGCCTCGACCGGGTCGGCATGGAAGCGCTGCGCCGCCGCCTCGCCGCCGGTCTGTCGCCGGTGATGATCGAGGAAGCCGCCTGATCCACGGCTCAGTCGCTGGCCCGCCCGGGCCGGTCGCATGAAAAAGCCCCGGACGCGATCCTCGCGCCGGGGCTTTTCCTTGGGATGGCCCGCCCCGCCGAGGGGAGGGGAGGGGCGTACGGGGCGGACCGGGGGAACGCGGGGACGCGACGCGAAAGGGTGCGCGGATCAGGCCGCTGCGGCGGCGGCCGCGGCGGGGCGCAGGCCCTCCATCACTGTGCGGTTGATCTCGACGAGATCGGTGACCTGCGCCTCGCCGCGCGCGACCGCCGACGAATGGCGGTCGACCCACAGCGCCAGCGAAATGATGCCGGCGCGCAGCGAATCGGGCAGACGGTTGCCGGGCGAGCGGCAGTCGTCGGCCAGCGCCGACCACAGCTCGCGATTGCGGTGGAGCGCGGTGACGAGCTGCGGCCCCGACAGCCCGCGCGAGTCGGCGTCGACGAGCGCGGCGGTGACCTGCGAGAAGACGCGGTGCTCGACCTGGCGCGGGCTCTCGGCGGTGCGCTGGGTGTGACGGTAGGCGGCGAGCGACATGGTGCGGGCTCCTCGAATTTGATGCCGGAGCCGTAACGCACCGGCGATTGCCCCGGCGTTAAACGTTGCGCCGGTAGCACCCCGGCCCATGAACGCTATCGGCTATCTCATCGTGCTCGGCTGCGTCTTCGGCAGCTATCTCATCGCGGGCGGCAACATGGAGCCGATTCTCCATGCCCTGCCGCACGAGATGATGGCGATCGGCGGCGCCGCGCTCGGCGCCTTCGTGGTCGCCAATTCCATGGCGGTCGTCAAAAGCACGCCCAAGTCGATGGGCCGCGCCTTCAAGGGCCCGCGCTGGAAGAAGGACGATTATCGCGACGTCCTCTGCCTGCTCTATTCGCTGCTCGACATGCTGAAGGGCGGCGGGATGCGCCAGCTCGAGGAGCAGATCGAGCAGCCCGAAACCTCGCCGGTCTTCGGCCGCTATCCGCGGCTGATGGCCGACCATCACGTCATCGATTTCGTGCGCGACTATCTGCGCCTGTTCCTCATGAACATGACCGATCCGCACCAGGCCGAGGATGCGATGGACGCCGACATCGAGCGCCATCACGGCGAGGAGCTGACCGGCCAGAAGGCCATCGTCCAGCTCGCCGAGGGCCTGCCCGCCATCGGCATCGTCGCTGCGGTGCTCGGCGTCATCAAGACCATGGCCTCGATCGACCAGCCGACCGAAGTGCTCGGCGCGATGATCGGCGGCGCGCTCACCGGCACCTTCCTCGGCGTGCTGCTGTCCTATTGCTTCATCGCCCCGATCGGCGGCCGCCTCGAGCAGGTCATCGACGAGGACGGCAAGATCTACAACGTCATCAAGAAGACGCTCGTCGCGCATCTCCACGGCCATTCGCCGGCGGTCGCGGTCGAGATGGCGCGCCGCGCGGTCCCCGCCGACGTCCAGCCGACCTTCGCCGAACTGGAGGGCGCGATCCAGGAGCTGCCGAAGGGTCCGGCCGCGCTCGCGAAGGCGGCCTGACATGTCCCGCAATCTCGGAGCCCAGGCGCGCCCGATCATCATCAAGAAGAAGAAGGGCGGCCACGGCCACGGCCATCACGGCGGCGCGTGGAAGATCGCCTATGCCGACTTCGTGACGGCCATGATGGCGTTCTT
>JADCGM010000413.1 GCA_020249025.1 Alphaproteobacteria bacterium | reverse complement strand
CGCGCCACGGCCGTCGCGCCAGCCGCCGTTCACGACGACGATCGCTGCCTTGAACAGCGTGTTGATCAGGACCGGCGCGGCAAGAACGAGCCCTCCGGTGAAGGGATCGAGCGTCCCCGCCGGCAGCCCGCCCAATGTGACAATGGCGGCGTCGACATCGAAGCTACCGCTCAGCACCAGAAGGGTCGCGGTTCCCGCATCGCCGAAGCGAACTTCGGCCCAGCGCACGGCAAGGGCCATGAGACCGACCAGCAGCGCGAAGCCCAGCGCTGGGACGAGTTCGACAGGATTCCCATCTTGAACCGGCTCCTTGGCCCCTTCCCCGCCGCCGCCGACGCCACGCAGCCGCCACAGCCCCCAAAGGGCCGCCAGCAGCGCCGCGGGGCCTACGGCGAGCGCAAAGCTCGGCAGCGCGTCGCGCGCGAGAATGGCGGTTAGCACCAGCACCCGGACGAACATCACGGCCGACGCCAGCGCAATGCCGGCCGTCAGCACGTCGCGCGACTCGGCAGCGGTTCGCAAACGATGCGACAGCGCGACGGTGACGGCCGTCGAGGAGTAGGCGCCGGCCACGACGGCCGTCGCGAGCGTGCCGCGCTTGGCCCCGAAGCGGCGGTTGGCAGCATAGGCGGCGAAGCCAAAGCCGGTGACCAGGACGACGACGAGCCAGAGTTCGAACGGGTTCCAGGCGTCGTAGGGGCCATAGCGGGCATTCGGAACGAACGGCAGGATCGCGCCGGCCAAGATCGCGAAGCGGGCGGTGGCGAGGATGTCGCGCTCGCCGAGCGCCGCTACCCAGCCGTGAAGCTGCGCCCGCGACGCCAGCAGCAGGGTCATCACCGCCGCGATGGCCATGGCGATGGCCGGGTAGCCGCTAGCAGCGGCGATCCCGAGCCCGAGTGTAAGCAAGGCGGCGGCTGCCGACGTCGCACTGGCGCGGCCCTCTACACGCGATTCCTGCACATAACCGGTGACGATGGCTGCGACGGCGCCGGCGGCGATGACGATGGCGAGAATCGGGTCTACCGCGCGGCTCAGCCAGCCGCACACGCCCCCGATGAGCCCCAGCAGCCCGAATGTGCGGAGCCCGGCCACCCGGCTTCCATCGGCGCGCGCCCGCGACCGCCACCCCCGCTCGAGCCCGATCAGCAGGCCGAGCGATAGAGCGACGGCGAGGTCGCGGATGAGCGGCGCGGTGTCGGTCATGGCCGGACTGCAGCGGGAAACGCGTCGCCCGGCATTGATGCGCCGCAACGCCTAGTCATGCCGACGGTGCGCCCTGTAGCCGGCGAGAACGGCGCGCATCCGGGCGATCGCTTCGCGCCTGGCCGCATCGCTTTCAATGCGTTGCAGCTCATGCTTCAGATTAGCTGTGAGGTCAGCATAGTCGTTCTGCCAGTCGCGAACGATGGCCTCGTCGAGATCGGCGCGGCCGGTGCGCGTCCGGCGCGCCGGCGCATCCTTCGGCAGGGCGTAAGCCTCCCCGATCGTCGGGAGGATGATGGAACGCAGCGGATCCTCGGCAGCGACGGCGAGCCGGAGCGCCTCCACGGCCTCGGGTTCGCCATGCGACAGGAACAGGCTGCCATGCGGTGCGCCGCGGGCGGCGATCCACGCCAGCAGCTCGCGCTTGTCGGCATGCGCCGAATAGCTGTCGATCCGGCGAATGGCGGCACGGACCGCAACCTCGCGCCCTGAGATCCGGACGCGCTGGGCGCCATCGAGAATGGTCCGCCCAAGCGTGCCGGCCGCCTGGAAGCCGACGAACAGGACGGTAGAATCGGCGCGAGGCAGATTGTGCAGGAGGTGATGGCGTATGCGACCCGCCTCGCACATGCCGGACGCCGCGAGGATGATCGCGCCCGACACCGTGTTGAGACGCATCGAGTCGCTCGCAGCCTCGACGAAGCGGATCGAGGGGCGGCGGAAACTGTCGGCGCCGTCGACGTCCTCCAGCGCGCCGGCGTTGCGGACGAAGGTGCGGGTGATGCGGTTGGCGAGCGGCGAGTCGACGAAGATGTCGGACGGCGGAAGCGCGCCCGAGTCGATGAGCGCGGTCAGATCCAGCAGAAGCTCCTGCGTGCGCTCGACGGCGAAGACCGGAATGATGAGATTGCCGCCACGGACCAGCGCTGCAGCCGCTTCGGCGCGCAGCCCTTCGCGGCGCTCGGCGATCGACACCCTTTCGCGAACCCGGTTGCCGTAGGTCGACTCGCAGATGACGTGATCGACGTCACGCGGCGCTTGAGGATCAGGGTGGAACGCCTTGTTATCGGGACCGATATCGCCCGAGAAAAGAAGTCGCTGCCCAGCGATGTCGAGCTCGATCGACGCCGAACCCAGGATGTGCCCCGCGTTCCACATCACGGCAGAGACACCCGGCGCCGGCTCGAAGCGCTCACAGAGCTCGACGGGGCGCAGACTCCCCAGCGACGCCTGCGCATCGGCTTCGGTGTAGACCGGCACAGCTGGCGGGGCATCACGGCGGTCGGCGCGGCGATTGCGGCGTTCGGCCTCGCCTTCCTGGATACGTCCCGAGTCGGGCAGCATGGCGGTCAGCAGGTCCGCGGTCTGCGGCGTGCACCAGATGTCACCGGCGAAGCCGTCCCGGACCAGTTTCGGGAGCAGGCCGCTATGATCGATGTGCGCATGCGTCAGCAGCACGGCGTCGATGCGGCGCGGATCGAAGTCGAACGGATCGCGATTGAGATGTTCGAGGGTGCGGGTCCCCTGGAACAGCCCGCAGTCGACCAGCAGGCGGCGGCCCGCGGACGTGATCTCCATGCACGAGCCGGTGACGGTTCGGGCCGCGCCATGAAACGTCAGCGTCAGGTCCGCGGCGCGATGTTTGCTCATGCAGTTCACTTAGCATGATTTCTCCTAACCGGCCCCTCTCCCACTGTTGCAGGCGGGCTACACATAGTCGCCAATGTCCGGTCGTTTCAGCGCCGGAGGATGACAGCCCGAACGGCCCTGCTTAGGGTTTACGCCGCGAGCCCGCCAGGGTTCGGGGAGGAACGCCGCAACAAGGCGTCAGGGGACTGACAGAGTTTCGTCACGCAAGCGCCCGGCCGGAAACGGCCGGGCGTTTCGCGTTAGGGCGTGCTTAAGACCGCCGATGCTAGGCCGGTCGCCATGTGGCGGCATGTCTTCAAGAATCGCTGGATCGCCTTGACCTGGTCGGCGCTGATCTGCTGGCAGGCCTACGACTATGTGAAACCGCCCGAGACCGCCGCCATTTCGGCCTCCGCACCTGTCGTCGATGCGGCAACCAGCAACTGCCTCGCCCATGCGGGCAACGACCTCGCCGAGATCGCGCGGTGCAGCGAGGTGGCGCGGCGCGCGCGCGGGTGATAGCCAGCCGCCATGACGGCGGCGCATGCACACCATCATCACGGCGACGATCACGATCACCCTCATGGGCATGGCCACGGCCATGGTCCGGCCAGCTTCGATCGCGCGTTCGCATTCGGTGTTGCGCTAAATGTCGGCTTCGTCGCCATCGAGGTGGCCGCTGGCCTGCTGACCAACTCGCTCGCCCTTCTGGCCGACGCCGGCCACAATCTGTCGGATGTTCTGGGGCTCATTCTCGCCTGGGCAGCGAGCTGGGCGGCCCGGCAGCCCGCCACGCGCACCTTCACCTACGGCTACCGACGCAGCTCGATCCTGGCGTCTCTCGCCAATGCCGGCCTGCTGCTGATCGCGGTCGGCGTGATCGCGGCCCAGGCGGTCGCCCGGCTCGGCGAGCCGCAGCCTGTGGCGACCGGGCCGATGATCTGGGTCGCGGCCGCGGGTGTTCTGGTCAACGGCGTGACCGCATGGCTGTTTCACCGCGGCCAGCACGATCTCAACATCCGCGGGGCCTATCTGCACATGGCCGCCGACGCCGCGGTGTCGGCCGGCGTCGTCGTTGCGGCGCTGGCGATCGGCGCGACCGGCTGGTTCTGGATCGACCCGGCGGTCAGTCTTGTCATCGCCGCAGTGATCGCGGCCGGGACCTGGGGACTGCTGCGCGAGGCGACACGGCTCAGTCTGGATGCGGCGCCCGCCGCGATCGACGTCAGCGCGGTCGAGGCGTTTCTGGCCGCCCGCCCTGGGGTGACGCATGTGCACCATGTCCACGTCTGGGCGACGAGCACGACCGAGGTCGCGCTGACGGCGCATCTCGTTCGCCCCGACGGCGACCTCGACGACGCGTTTCTGCGCGAAACGCGCCATGCGCTCGCACATGATTTCGGGATCGGCCATGCCACACTTCAGGTCGAGCGCGGCGCCTGTCCGGACGGATGTTAGACGAGCCGGCTCTGCTTCACGGCAGCAGCGATGAAGCTCTTGAACAGGGGATGCGGGTCGAACGGCTTGGACTTCAGCTCCGGGTGGAACTGGACGCCGATGAACCACGGATGGTCGGGGCGCTCGACGATCTCGGGGAGCTCGCCGTCGGGCGACATGCCGCTGAAGATGAGGCCATTCTTCTCGAGCATCGGCTTGTAGTGGATGTTGACTTCGTAGCGGTGCCGGTGCCGCTCGCTGATCTCCGCCTCACCATAGGCAGAGGCCGCGGCGCTGTTGCCCGCGAGCTTGGCCGGATAGGCGCCGAGCCGCATCGTGCCGCCGAGATCGCCGCCCGCCTCGCGGACCTGCTTGCCGGACGCAGCCTCCCACTCGGTGATCAGGCCGACCACCGGCTCGGCGCAGGGGCCGAACTCGGTCGATGAAGCTGCGGCGATCCCGCACTCGTTGCGGGCCGCCTCGACGCAGGCCATCTGCATGCCGAAGCAGATGCCGAAATAGGGCACCTTGCGCTCGCGGGCGAAGCGGATGCTGGCGATCTTGCCCTCCGCGCCGCGCTCGCCGAAGGCGCCGGGCACGAGAATGCCGTGCAGCGGTTCGAGCGTTGCGGCGATATCGCTGTCGGGTGCCTCGAACTCCTCCGCCGGAATCCAGCGGATGTTGACCTTCACCCGGTTGGCGATGCCGCCGTGGACCAGCGCCTCGTTGAGCGACTTGTAGGCGTCCTGGAGGCCGACATATTTGCCGACGACGCCGATGGTGACCTCGCCCTCGGGATTTTCCAGCCGGTCGGCGATATCGGTCCAGCGCCGCAGATCGGGCTCGCCGTTCGGCTCCATGCCGAAGGCGCGGAGCACCTCGTCGTCGAGCCCGGCGGCATGATATTGGAGCGGCACCGCATAGATGCTCTTGGCGTCGAGCGCCGGGATCACCGCTTCCTTGCGGACGTTGCAGAACAGGCCGATCTTCGCGCGCTCGCCCTCGGACAGCTCATGTTCGCAGCGGCAGACGACCACATCGGGCTGCACACCGAGCGAGGCCAGTTCACGCACCGAATGCTGGGTCGGCTTGGTCTTCAGTTCGCCGGCCGCAGCGATAAACGGCACCAGCGTGACGTGGATCGACACCGACTGGCCGCGACCGAGCTCGTTGCGGAGCTGGCGGATCGCCTCGATGAACGGCAGCGATTCGATGTCGCCGACGGTGCCGCCGATCTCACAGATGACGAAGTCGACATCGTCGGTCTCGGCGAGCGCGAACGCCTTGATGGCGTCGGTGACGTGCGGGATCACCTGCACCGTCGCGCCGAGATAATCGCCGCGCCGCTCGCGCTGGATGATCG
>JADCGM010000412.1 GCA_020249025.1 Alphaproteobacteria bacterium | reverse complement strand
GGGCATGCCTTCGGGAATGGTGACGCGATACTGGAGCGCCTCGCCCGACTGGATGATGCCGAGCACGCGCGCCGCGCTCGCGCCCGCGGGGATCTCGTACTCGCCATATTTGACCGGCTCGTCGGAGCCGAGGATCGGGGCGAGGCGGCGGAACAGCCCGGCGCTGCGGATCGCGCCGGCGGCCTCCAGCCGGTAGGCGGCCGCGGCGAGCGAGCTGCCGCGCTCGACCGCGACGCGCACCGGCGCATCGGCCGGACCGGGCCCGAACCAGACGGCGACGAGAAACAGCAGGCCCGCCGCGATGGCGGCCAGCGGCGCGATCAGAAGCGCAAGACGACGGGTCACACCGCCTTCATCGCGAGCGAGGCGTTGGTGCCGCCGAAGCCGAAGCTGTTGTTCAGCACGGCGCGAACCTTCCGCTCCTTGGCGACGTTCGGCACCAGATCGACGCCGAGGCAGCCCTCCGACGGGTTCTCGAGGTTGATCGTCGGCGGCACGATCTGGTCGCGCAGCGCCAGCAGGCAGAAGATCGCCTCGACCGCGCCGGCGCCGCCGAGCAGATGGCCGATCGCCGACTTGGTCGACGACATCGACACGCCCGCCATCGCATCGCCGAACAGACGGCGGACCGCGCCGAGTTCGATCTCGTCGCCGAGCGGCGTCGAGGTGCCGTGGGCGTTGATGTAGTCGACGTCGGCCGGATTGAGCCCCGCCTTCTTCAGCGCGTTCTGCATGGCGCGGAAGCCGCCCTGCCCGCTCTCGTGCGGCGCGGTGACGTGATAGGCGTCGCCGGTCAGCCCATAGCCGACGATCTCGCCGTAGATGGTCGCGCCGCGCTTTTTCGCCCGCTCATATTCCTCGAGCACGACGACGCCTGCGCCCTCGCCCATGACGAAGCCGTCGCGGTCCTTGTCATAGGGGCGCGAGGCGCGAGTGGGGTCATCGTTGAACGCGGTCGACAACGCGCGCGCCTGGCTGAACCCGGCGATGCCCAACGGGCAGATCGCGCTTTCCGCGCCGCCCGCGAGCATGATGTCGGCGTCGTCTAGGGCGATCATGCGCGCCGCGTCGCCGATCGAGTGCGCGCCCGTCGAGCAGGCGGTGACGACGGCGTGGTTGGGGCCGCGCAGGCCGTATTTGATCGAGACCTGCCCCGAGACGAGGTTGATGAGGCGGCCGTGGACGAAGTGCGGGCTGACCCGCTTCGGCCCGCGCTCGAAGAGGTTGACCGATTCCTTCTCGATGCCGGGAAGGCCGCCGATGCCCGAACCGATCGACACGCCGGCGCGGAACGACTCCTCCTCCGACAGCTCGGTGAGGCCCGCGTCCTCGATCGCCTGCCCAGCGGCGTCGATGCCGAACTGGATGAACAGATCGACCTGGCGCTGGACCTTGTGGTCGACGCGGCGGTTGACGTCCCAGGTGCCGTTGGTGCCGTCGCCGGTCTTCACCTCGCAGGCGATCTTGCACGCCCACTCGTCGCCCGAGGCGTCGAAGCGCGTCAGCCGGCCCGCGCCCGAGCGCCCGGCGAGGATGTTCGCCCAGGTCGTCGACACGTCGCCGCCGAGCGGCGTCACCAGTCCAAGTCCTGTCACAACAACGCGGCGCATGCCCGTCATCCCTCACTCAGGCCCTGCCCCCAAGGGGCGGGCTCCAGATACGCAAAGCGGCTCCCCGGAACGCCGGAGAGCCGCCTTGCCTGCCGCTCACCGGCCGGCCGGTGAATCAGGTGTTGGCAGCGATGAAGTCGATCGCGTCCTTGACGGTCAGGATCTTCTCGGCGGCGTCGTCCGGGATCTCCACCCCGAACTCCTCCTCGAAGGCCATGACCAGCTCGACGGTGTCGAGGCTATCCGCGCCCAGATCGTCGATGAAGGCCGCCGACTCGGTGACCTTGCTCTCCTCGACGCCGAGATGCTCGACGACGATCTTCTTCACGCGGTCCGCGACGTCGCTCATGTTCTAGACCCTTTCGCTGGGTGAATCCTTGGAGACCGCCACTAGCGATGGCGGTTTGCGGTGGCAAGACCCGCGGAGTGTGCGGGCTCAGCCCTTCAGTGCCGCCTCGACCGCCGATACGAGGGCGGCGTCGCTCGGGGTGACGCGGCTTCCGAAGGCGGTGACGAGCTTGCCGTCACGGCCGACGAGATACTTGTGGAAGTTCCACTTGGGCGTCTTGTCGGGGCCGAGCGTGGCGGCCGCCCACTTGTAGAAGGGTGCGGCGTTCGGGCCCTTCACATTGGCCTTTTCGGCCATGGGGAACTTGATGCCGAAGGTCGACTCGCAGAATTCGGCGACCTCCTTGTTGGACTTGTACTCCTGACCCATGAAGTCGCCCGACGGCACGCCGACGACGGTCAGACCCTTGTCCTTGTACTTGTCGTAGAGCGCCTGCAGGCCCTTGTACTGCGGGGTGAAGCCGCAGAAGGACGCGGTGTTGACGACGAGAAGCACACGGCCCTTGTACTTCGACAGCGGCAGCGGCTCGCCGTCGATCGCGGTCATATTGATGTCCCACGCGGACTGAACGGCCTGCGCCGCGGTCTGCGCCGGCGCGACGGCGGGCGCGGCGAGGGCGGCGGTGGCGACAAGCGCGGCAGCGACGTGCTTCAGCATGATCTGGTCTCCCTTGGCGTCCATCTAGTCATCGCCACCGCACTTCGCCAGAGTCCAGCGCACTGGTCAGCCATGCGCGTCAGGCCATGCCGTAATGATCGGCAAGCCGGTCGAGCGCGAGACCGAGCACGAGCTTGCCCGCGCGCGCCGGCCAGCCGAGCGCCTTTTCCGCCGTTTCCAGTCCCTCGCCTGCGCAGACGACGCGCCAGAGCACGTCAGACAGGCCGGGCCCGGTCGCCCGGCAGGCCGCCTCGAAGCGGGCCTTGGCGGACAGGGCGGCAGCGCTGGGGTCGGCCGCCGGCGCGGCGCTACGGCGGCCGCTGCCGCGCGGGGTATCGTCCCAGCGCATGGTCACCTTCGCGCCGAGGTGCGCGAGTTCGAAATCGCGGCGCAGCTGCTCCCCGGCATCGATCTGGCGGCGCGTCAGCAGCCCGCGCCGCGCCAGCCAGGCGAGCGGGGATTCGGCGAGGTTGGCCGTCACCCGCGCCGCCTCGCCGTCGACGGTGCGGACGACCTCGGCGAGCAAGCGGTTGGCGAGATAGGGATCGCGCGGTGCGGCGGCGCGGCCGCCGGCGGCTGAGGTCCGAGATGCGGTACGGGCCATGCCATCCTCCATGTTCGACATATGTTCCGAATCGGAGGCTTGCCATATCGGCGCACCTGTAGGACAGTGGAAAACCACATGGGTTAAAAGGTGCTCCCGATGATCACGCGTATCCGAGAGGTCCGGAAGGCGCGCGGGCTGACGCTCGCCGAGGTCGGGGCGCGCTGCGTTCCGCCGACGACGGCGCAGACCGTCGGTCGGCTGGAGACGGGCATGCGCACCGTGTCGGTCAAGTGGCTCAACCGCATCGCCAAGGCGCTCGGGGTCGAGCCGTCGGAGCTGGTGACACTGCCCGACCGGGTCGACGTGCCGGTCGCCGCCATCGTCGGCGAAACCGGGGTCAACGCGCCGCGGCGGACGACGGCGCTGCTGCCGCCGCGCCCGGCCGCGACGATGATCGGGCTGCGCTTCGAGATCGCGCAGGGCGACTACCGCGCCGGCGACGACCTCTGGCTCGAACGGCTGGAGCCGGCGGCCGCCGCGCAGGCGCTCAATCGCGACGTGCTGGTGCCGCGCCCTGCCGGCCGCTTCGCCTTCGGCCGGCTGGCCGGAGTCGCGCCCGCAGGCGACGAGGTCCGCGTCCAGCTGTTGCCCGCGACCCCCGGCGCGCGCCAGCTCGTCGCCGATGTGCCCTGGCTGGCGGTGGCGCGGACGCTGGTCCGCGAGCTGTGAAGGGTCCGAAAAGTTAACGGGCGAACGCGGACTCGATGAAATTGCATCCGTTTCGGTAGCGAGTCCTTTACCACTCACACGCCACGGTGGCGGCGTGATGCAACCGAGCCGCCCTGGCGATGAGTCGTTCCGGGATCGTGCCATCGCCTTTGCGGCGGGCGCGGGATCGGTGGTGCTCATCCTTTCGCTGCTGGCAACAGACGTGGCGGGCAAGGTCGACGCGCCCAATCCGGTGGTGCGCGCGCTCGCCGCACAGGCGCTGCTGCTGTCTGTGATCGCTGCCGCGGTGACCGCGCTGGCGACGCTGCGGGCCCTGGAGCCGATCGCCCGCGCGCTCGATGCGATCACCCGGGTGCTTCGCAATGCGACCGCGGGCGAGCTTTACGCCGAGTTCTCGCGGGAGGCGCGCGGGGTGCTGCCGGCGCTCGTCGATTCGCTGGAGGTGCTGCTGTCGCGGGTGCGCGCCAGCCTCGAATCGGCGCGCGCCGACGCGCTCAACGATCCCGTCACCGGGCTTCCCAACCGCGTGCACTTCCGCCGTATCGTCGAACAACGGCTCGCCGAACTGCGGGAGGGCGAGGAAGCCGCGCTGCTGTTCATCGACCTCGACCGCTTCAAGGCGGTGAACGATTCGCTCGGCCATGCGCAGGGCGACGTGCTGCTGAAGGGCTTTGCCGACCGCATCCGCGGCATCGGCGACGGCCGCCACGACGCCATCCTCGCGCGGCTGGCGGGCGACGAGTTCACGCTGTTCATCCCGAAGGTCGACGGACCGGCGACGGTGGAGCGGCTGGCGCGGCTGGGCTTGCGGAAGCTCGCCGAGCCCTTCCAGCTTGCCGACCGGCAGGTGGTGATCGGGGCCAGCGTCGGCATCGCCCGCTTCCCGGCCGACGGCGGCGACTATGACACGCTGATGCGCCACGCCGATACCGCGATGTATCACGCCAAGGATCTCGGTCGAAACCGTGTCGAATTCTACAACAGCGCCATGCACGAGCGGATGCGCGACCGGCTGTCGCTCGAAGCCCAGCTGCGCGAGGCGCTCGTCCGCCACGAGTTCGAGCTCTATTTCCAGCCGCTGATCGATGCGCGGTCGGGCAGCACTATTGCTGCCGAGGCGCTGCTGCGCTGGCGGCATCCGGTCGAGGGGCTGCGCGGCCCGGCGACCTTCGTGCCCGTCGCCGAGGAATCGGAGCTGATCGTCGACATCGGGCGCTGGGTGATCGGCGAGGCGGTGCGGACCGCGGCGCGCTGGTCGCGCCAGGGCCGCCCCTTGCGGATCAGCCTCAACATTTCGCCGCGCCAGCTCGTGCAGCCCGATCTCGTGCCGTTCATCCGCGGCTGCATCGCCGCCGAGGATGCGCCCGCCGACCTGATCGAGCTGGAGATCACCGAGTCCTTCGTGTCGTCCGGCGCCAAGGCGCTGGAGACGATCGAGGCGCTGCGCGCGCTCGGCCTGTCGATCGCCATCGACGATTTCGGGACCGGCTATTCCAACCTCGCGCGGTTGAAGCGGCTGCCGGTCGACCGGCTGAAGATCGACCGTTCGCTGATCTCCGACGTGCTGACGACGCCCGATGCGCGCACCATTGTCGAGGCGATCATCGGCCTCGGCCACGGCCTCGGTTATGAAGTGATCGCCGAAGGGGTCGAGACCAAGGCGCAGGCCGATCTGCTGGCGCTGATGGGCTGCGAGGCGCTGCAGGGCTACGCTTTCGCGCCGGCACTGGAGGAGCGGCTGTTCAACGTCGCCCGCGACCGCCAGGCCCCGGCCATGCTGCGCCAGACCGCCTAAACGCCTTCGCGCTTGCGGAGCCAGATCCACAAGCCGACGCCGAGCGCGAGACAGGACGCCAGCACGCCGGCGAAGGCCCAGCGCTCCTGCGCGAAAGGTATGCCCTCGACATTCATCCCGAGCAGCCCGGTCACGAAGGTCAGCGGCAGGAACACCGCGCTCGCCACCGCGAGGATCAGCGCACGCTCGTTCATCGCCTCGGCGCGGATGTCGGCGAGCTGTTCGGTCAGCACCGCGGTGCGCTCGCGCACCGAATCGAGCTCTTCGACCATGCGGATGACGCGGTTGATCGCCTCGCCGATCTGGATGCGATCGTCCTCGTGCAGCCAGTCGAAGCGGCCGAGCAGCAGGCCCGACAGCGCGTCGCGCTGCGGGCTGATGTAGCGGCGCAGCTCGATGGCGGCGCGGCGGACCCGGCCGATGCGGGCGCGCAGATCCTCGACGCGCCCGTCGATGACGTCGGCCTCCAGCGTGTCGGCGGTGTCGCCGAGATCGGCGATGACGGTGTCGAGCCGGGCGGTCATCACATCGGCGAGGCGGACGATGAGATCGCCCGGATCGCGCGCCCGCCCCGCCTCCACCTGCGCGACAAGATCGTCGATGGCGAGCAGCGGGCGGAAGTTGACGCTGATGACGCGGCCCGCCTGCGCCCACAGCCGCACCGAGACGAGATCCTCGGGATCGGCATCGGGCGCGGTGTTGACGCCGCGCAGATTGAGCAGGACGCCGTCGGCGAGCTGCACCGCGCGCGGGCGCGTCTCCACCGCGGTCAGCGCCTCGACGACGGGGGCGGGCAGCCCCGATTCGTCGGCGAGCCAGCGGCGGCAGTCGGGATCGTTGCCATCGACGTGAAGCCAGAGCAGCGCGCAGCCGTCGCGGTCGCAATTGGCGATGTCGAGCGGGCGGCGCTCGGCCGCGCCGTCAGCGGCGATGCGGTAGACGAAGCTCGCCGTCATCCGCGCACGAGATAGAGGCTACGGCCCGGCGGCAGGGTCGCGGGCGGCGCACTGGCGCGAACGACGCGGGCGTCGCGCCGGGCGCGGTCGAGGATGACGGGCGCGACCGACCAGCCGTGGAAGACGGTGTCGGCCTGCGACAGCAGGCGGAGCTGGCGCAGCGTCAGATCCTCGGGGTCGTCGCCGGCCAGGCGGATGATCTCTAGGGAGGGCGCGGGCGTCGCCTCGGGCGCCTCGAGCGCGGCGGCGATTGCGGCGGCGGGGTCGGCGGCGGGCGCGAGCGGATCGAGCGCGGCGCCGGGGGCGGTGAGCGCATCCCAGAAGCGGCGGCGCGAATCGGGCGTGGTAAGCTTTGCGGCGACTGCGGGCCGCGCGGTCCGGATCGCGGCGGCGAGCGCGCCGAGTGTCGCGGGAAGCAGTGCCTCGAAGCGTTCGCGCAGCGCCTTGGCGAGGGTCGCTGACGCGGCCGCCGTGCCGATCGCGACCGTCACGGGCGCGCGGTCGACGATGGCGGGCATGGTGAAGTCGCAGAGTTCGGGCCGGTCGACGACGTTGACGAGGAGTCCGGCGGCGCGAAGCTCGGCGGCGACGGCCTCGGGCGCATCGAGCGCGACGACGGCGAGCCGCACCTCGGACGTACGCGCGGTGACGAGGCGTGCGCCCGCCGCGGTCAGCAGCCGCGCCTTGGCCTCCGCCGGCGGTCCCTCGCCGAGCAGCAGGACGGGCTTGTCGCGGACATCGACGAAGATCGGGAGGCGCTCCATGCGCCGGGTTCTGGCATGCGGCGCGGGCGCGCGCCAGTCAGTCGAGCGTGACGCCCTTGGGCGCGGCCTTGCGCCAAGCGTCGCGCATCAGCAGCTCCAGCCGATCGGGGTCGATGCGGTCGAGGCGGACGCCGACCGCGCCGGATCTGGTCCAGCCGCCAAGATGAAGGAAGGTCTCGGGCTCGGCCTCGATCAGCATCGCCGCCTGCTCGGGCAGAAGCATAAGGTTGACCGTGCCGCCGCCGAGCGTGGCGAAGATCGTGCGGGCCTTGAAGGCGGCGCGGTTGAAGTGCGGCTGCTCGGTCGCCCGCGGCAACGACAGCGCTAGCGCGCGGACGCGGTCGTCGGTCACCATCCGCCGGCGTCGGCGATGATCGCTTCGACCTCGTCAAAGCTGTGCGCGACCTCGGCGACGCCGAGCGCCTGCAACCGTTGGGCATGGCCGGGCAGGCAGTGGGTGCCGGCCGCCAGCCCGATCACGAACGCGCCGCTCGCCACCGCGCCCTGCGCGCCGACGGGCGAGTCCTCGAGGATGACGCAGCGGCGGATGTCGACGCCAAGCTTGTCGGCGGCGAACAGGTAGAGATCGGGCGCGGGCTTGCCGCGCGCGACATGCTCGCGGCCGCTGTAGACATGCGGCTCGAAGCGATCGCCGAGTTCGAGATGCGCCAGATGCGCGCGCAGCCAGCGCGTCGAACTGGACGAGACGACGGCGATCGGCAGATCGGCGGGCAGGCCACGGACGAACAGCCCCGCACCCGCCACCTCGGCGACGCCCTCGCTCATGCAGCGCGCGTCCTCGGCCTTGCGGGCGATGTCGAACGCCTCGGGGATCGGACGGCCGATCCAACGCTCGACCGCCTCGCGGAAGGCGGGACCGGACAGGCCCATGAACTCGTGCATCGCGTCCTCGCGGGTGGTCGGATGACCGAGCATGGTGAGCGTATCGGCGAGATGCTGGTTCCCGACCGACTCGCTTTCGATCAGCACCCCGTCGAAATCGAAGAGCAGCGCATCGAAACTCATCCCCGGCTCCCGAACAGCGCGGTGCCGACGCGGACCACCGTCGCGCCAAGCATGATCGCGGTCTCGTAATCGCCCGACATGCCCATGCTGAGCGCGGGCAGGGCGTGGTCGCGCGCGAGCTTCTGGAGCATCGCGAAGAAGGGGGCGGCCTCGATCCCGTCGGGCGGGACGCACATCAGCCCGGCGACGGGCAAGCCCGCGGCGCGCGCCGCGGCGAGCAGGGCGGGCAGGTCGGCGATGGCGCAGCCGCCCTTCTGCGGCTCGTCGCCGATGTTCACCTGGAGGAAGCAGTCGGGTCGCCGGCCGGACGCCGCCATCGCCTTGCCGAGGGCTGCGATCAGCGACGGGCGGTCGACCGAGTGGATGACGTCGAACAGCGCCACCGCCTCGGCTGCCTTGTTGGACTGAAGTTGCCCGACGAGATGCAGGCGCAGATCGGGGTGACTCGCTTTCAGCGCCGGCCACTTGCCCTGCGCTTCCTGCACCCGGTTCTCGCCGAAACTGCGCTGACCGGCCTCGATCAGCGGGACGATCGCCTCGGCCGGGTGGGTCTTCGACACCGCGACGAGTTCGACCGCATCGCCGCGGCGGCCGGACAGCCTCGCTGCGGCGTCGATGCGGGTGCGGACCTCGGCGAGGCGGGCGGCGGCTTCTTCGCGGCTCATGCGCGGCCTATAGGCGAGGCGATGCGCCGCCGCCACCGAGTCCCGACGATCTGGCTGTTCACCGACGAACGGCAGGGCGCGGCGCTGTGGGCGGCGCTCGCGCGGCTGCCGCGCGGTGCGGGCGTGGTGTTCCGGCATTATGGTGCGGCGGACCGGGCGGACATCGCCGGGCGCGTGCGGGCGGCGTGCCGGCGACGGGGGCTGCTGTTCATTGTCGGCGGCCCGGCGCGGCTGGCGCGGGCGTGGCGCGCCGACGGGCATCACGGCCGGACGCCGGGAGCGCTGACTGCACCGGCGCACGGCCGCGCCGAACTGGTCGCGGCCCGGCGCGCGGGCGCGCGGCTGGCGTTCCTGTCGCCGGTGCATGCGACGCGCAGCCATCCGGGGGCACCGACTCTCGGGCGCGTTCGCTTCGGGCTGATCGCGCGTGACGCCGGCGTTGCGGTGGCGGGACTCGGCGGGATGACCGCGGCGCGGTTCCGGGCATTGCGGCGGCTGGGCGCGGCGGGCTGGGGTGCGATCGATGCGTTCGGGGCCTGGGCGCCCCCGGCGTCAGCCTAGAAGCTGAAGGCGGTGCCGACGTAGACCGACGGGTCGGCGCGGCGGTCGTTCAGCGCGTGCAGCTTCGGATCGAGCGGCGTGATCATCTGGTAGCGCATGCCGCCCGTCACCGAGAGGCGCGGCGTAACCGCATATGCGCCGCCCAGCTCGACACCGTAGCGGCGATCGAGCGAGACCGGATCGTAGAGCGGACCGGACGAGACAGCCTGCTCGTTCGAGGCCTGAAGCGCCGCCTTCCAGCGCGCACCGCGATAGCTGAGGCCGAGGTCGACGCCCTCGCGGCGGCCGCCAAAGAGCGACTCGACGCGGCTGTAGCCGCCCGACAGCGCGAAGCCCTCGAGGCCGAGCGTCAGGCCGACATTGTAGGCGGCCGGGGTGGCGGCGGCGGTGCGGGTCGGCTCCGGTCGCGAGACGCGGGTGGTGAGACCGAGCGTCAGCGCCTTGCGGTCGCCGGCCTTGCCCGACGGGGTGAAGCGAACGGTGCGCTCGGCCGCGATCGACGGACGCGACAGCGCGGCGCTGCGCGACGGATCGACGATCGACGGCGTGAACGCGCCGAGACCCTCCGGCCGCAGCGACTCGGCGCTGGCGAGCTCGGTCGTGACCTTCTTCTTGGCGGGCTTGGCGGCGACGGCGCGCTTGACGTCAGGCTGCGGCGTGGCGGAGACGAACGCCGGGGTCGACGCCAGAAGCGCCCCCGCAACGATCCATCCTGTCCACCAGCGACTCACGCGCCTCTCCAATAGTTTCGACTCGTACAGCCAACCTTAAGCTGCACATGTTGACAAGCATATAACGATACGCCCGTTCCGCCGGGAGTCCCCTGCGACAGGATTATCGCATCGCGAAGACCGGTTTGCGGCGCGGGTGTTGACGTTGAGCCACAGCCATCGCCCTTTGCGCCGGGGCGTGGGCTTGCCTATAACCCGGCGCGCCAAGTTTGTCCGGGTCCGGCCGCGCCGGCGCCCGCGTTATCAGGAGACGTCCGTCGTGAGCCAGTCCGCCCTCCGCATCGCCGGCATCGTCCTGCTGGCCGTCAGCCTTGCGGCCTGCGGCGGCCGGAAGGAGCGTCCGAAGGTCGATCTCGCGGCGTCGCAGGTCACGACCATCGGCGTGAACGCCTATCTGTGGCGCGCGGCGCTGGAGACGCTCGGCTTCATGCCGATCGCCGAGACCGATTCGAACGGCGGCGTCATCGTCACCGACTGGTACGCCAACCCGCAGTCGCCCAATGAGCGGGTGAAGGTCAGCGTGATGATCCTTGACAAGGATCTGCGCGCGGATGCGGTGAAGGTTTCGGCGCAGCGCCAGGAGCTGCAGGGCGCGGGCTGGGTCGATGCGCCCGTGCGCGCCGGCACCGTCCAGAAGCTCGAGGAGACGATCCTCGCCAAGGCCCGCGACCTGCGCCGCGCCGCCTTCGTCGGCTGAGCAGCCCCGTGTCGCGGTTCAATCCCAAGGCGGCCGACGGCCGCTGGCAGGCGGCGTGGGAGAAGGCCGGCACCTTCCGCGCCGACGACGCCTCGCCGAAGCCCAAGGCCTATGTCCTGGAGATGTTCCCCTATCCGTCGGGGCGCATCCACATGGGGCATGTCCGCAACTACACGATGGGCGACGTCATCGCGCGCGCCCGGCGGATGCAGGGTTATGAGGTTCTGCATCCGATGGGCTGGGACGCCTTCGGCATGCCCGCCGAAAATGCGGCGATGGAAAAGAAGGTCCACCCGGGCAGCTGGACGCGCGCCAACATCGCGGCGATGCGGGAGCAGCTGAAGTCGCTCGGCTTCGCGCTCGACTGGAGCCGCGAACTCGCCACCTGCGAGCCAGACTATTACGGGCAGGAGCAGGCGCTGTTCCTCGATCTCTATGCCGCCGGGCTCGTCTACCGGAAGGAGAGCGCGGTCAACTGGGACCCGGTCGACATGACCGTGCTCGCCAACGAGCAGGTCATCGACGGGCGCGGCTGGCGCTCGGGCGCGCTCGTCGAGCGCAAAAAGCTCATCCAGTGGTTCCTCAAGATCACCGACTTCGCCGACGAGTTGCTGGAGGGGCTGACCACGCTCGACCAGTGGCCCGAAAAGGTGCGGGTGATGCAGGAGAACTGGATCGGCCGTTCGCGCGGCCTGCGGTTCAGTTTCCGCCTGAAGGACCGGGCCGACGGGCTGGATGTCTACACGACCCGCCCCGATACGCTGTTCGGTGCAAGCTTCGCCGCCATTGCCGCCGACCATCCGCTCGCCGCCGAACTGGCGGCTGCGAACCCGCAGCTCGCCGCCTTCATCGAGGAGTGCAAGCGCACCGGGACTGCGGCCTCCGAACTGGAGACCGCCGAGAAGCGCGGCTACGACACCGGCCTGTCGGTGGTGCACCCCTTCGATCCAGACTGGACGCTGCCGGTCTTCGTCGCGAACTTCGTGCTGATGGAATATGGCACCGGCGCCATCTTCGGCTGCCCGGCGCACGACCAGCGCGACCTCGATTTCGCGCGCAAGTACCAGCTGCCGGTGACCCGCGTTGTCGCACCCGAGGGCGAAGCCGACGCGTCGATCCATGACGAGGCCTACACCGGTCCGGGCAAGCTCGTGCATTCGCGCTTTCTCGACGGGATGGAGGTCGAAGCGGCCAAGGCCGAGGTGATCGCCCGCGCCGAAGATGGCGGCTGGGGCCAGGGCACGACCGTCTACCGGCTGC
>JADCGM010000411.1 GCA_020249025.1 Alphaproteobacteria bacterium | reverse complement strand
GAGCCGCAGGACGACGGCAGCTACAAGATCACCGGCACCAAGATCTTCATCTCGTCCGGCGAGCACGACATGTCGGAGAACATCGTCCACCTCGTGCTGGCGAAGATTGCGGGGGCGCCCGACAATGTGAAGGGCATCTCGCTGTTCATCGTGCCGAAGTTCCTCGTCAACGAGGACGGGTCGCTCGGTGCGCGCAATTCGCTGTCCTGCGGCTCGATCGAGCACAAGATGGGCATCCACGGCAACGCCACCTGCGTGATGAATTATGACGGCGCGACCGGCTATCTCGTCGGCGAGGCCGGCAAGGGCCTGAAGGGCATGTTCATCATGATGAACGCCGCCCGCCTCGGCGTCGGCCTGCAGGGTCTGGCGATGGGCGAGGTCAGCTACCAGAACGCGGTCGCCTACGCCAAGGAGCGCCGGCAGGGCCGGGCGCTGACCGGCGCCGCCGATCCCGAGGCGAAGGCGGACAGCATCCTGGTCCACCCCGATGTGCGCCGCATGCTGCTCGATGCGCGCGCCTTCAACGAGGGCGCCCGCGCGCTGGCGCTGTGGGGCGCGCTCCAGGTCGATCTGGCGCACAAGGCTCCGACGCCCGAGGAGCGCCAGCTCGCCGACGACCGCATCTCGCTGCTCACCCCGGTCATCAAGGGCGTGTTCACCGACGAGGGCTACCGCCACGCGACCAACGCCCAGCAGGTGTTCGGCGGCCATGGCTATGTCGCTGAATGGGGCATGGAGCAGTTCGTGCGCGATGCCCGCATCGCCATGATCTACGAGGGCGCCAACGGCGTGCAAGCGATGGATCTCGTCGGCCGCAAGCTGCCGGCCGGCGGCGGCCGCGCGGTGATGGCCTATTTCCAGACGCTCAACCAGGCGATCGCCGACGCCAAGGCCGATGCGCGGCTCGACGGGCTCGCCACCGGACTTGAGAAGGCGACGGGCGAACTGCAGGCGGCGACGATGTGGCTCATGCAGAACGCCATGGCCAATCCGAACAATGCCGGGTCGGCGGCCTACGCCTATATGCAGTTGCTGGGCGTCGTCGCGCTCGGGCACATGTGGCTGCAGATGGCGGCGGCGGCGCACGAGGCGCTCGATGCGGGCGCGGAGGACCGGGCCTTCTTCGAGACCAAGCTGCTCCTCGCCCGCCATTATGCCGAGAGCCGCTTCCCCGAGGCGGGGGCGCTGCGGCGCAAGATCGAGGCCGGCGCCGAGGTTCTGATGGCGATGCCGGTCGAAGCATTCTGACGCGTTCCACTGGGAGACCAACGATGGCCGAAGCCTATATCTACGACGCCGTGCGCACGCCGCGCGGCAAGGGGCGCAAGGACGGGTCGCTGCACGAGATCACCCCGATCCAGCTGGCGACACAGGTTCTGCAGGCGGTCCGCGACCGCACCGGGATCGACACCGCCGACGTCGACGACGTCGTGCTCGGCTGCGTGTCCCCGGTCGCCGAGCAGGGCGCGGACATCGCCCGCGTCGCGGTGCTGAATGCCGACTATGCCGAGACGACGGCGGGCGTGCAGATCAACCGCTTCTGCGCGTCGGGGCTCGAGGCCTGCAACATGGCCGCCGCCAAGGTCATCGCCGGCGAGGCCGAGTTCGCGATCGGCGGCGGCGTCGAGAGCATGTCGCGCATCGCGATGGGCTCGGACGGCGGTGCCTGGCCGATGGACCCCGCGGTCGCCTTCAAAACCTATTTCATGCCGCAGGGCATCGGCGCCGACCTCATCGCCACGAAGTTCGGCTTCAGCCGTGACGACGTCGACGCCTACGCTGTCGAAAGCCAGAAGCGCGCCGCGCGCGCCTGGGCGGAAGACCGCTTCAAGAAGTCGATCGTGCCGGTGAAGGACGTTATCGGCGAGGTCGTGCTCGACCATGACGAGCACATGCGCCCGACCGCCGACATGCAGTCGATGGCGAGCCTCAGCCCCGCCTTCCAGGCGATCGGCGAGGGCATGCCCGGCTTCGATGCGATCGCGCTCCAGCGCTATCCGGAGGTCGAGAAGATCAACCACGTCCACCATGCCGGCAATTCGTCGGGCATCGTCGACGGCGCGGCCGCGGTCCTCATCGGCAACAAGGAGATCGGCGAGAAGTACGGCCTCAAGCCGCGTGCCCGCATCCGCGCCATGGGCTCGATCGGCTCCGAGCCGGCGATCATGCTGACCGGCCCCGAGTTCGTGACGCAGAAGGTGCTGAAGCGCGCCGGCATGGCGGTCGGCGACATCGACATCTACGAGCTCAACGAAGCCTTCGCTTCGGTCGTTCTGCGCTACATGCAGGCGCTCGGGATCGACCACTCGAAGGTCAACGTCAACGGCGGCGCGATCGCGATGGGCCACCCACTCGGCGCGACCGGCGCGATGGTGCTCGGCACCGTCCTCGACGAGCTGGAGCGCACCGGCAAGGGCACCGCGCTCGTCAATCTCTGCGTCGGCGCGGGCATGGGCACCGCGACGATCATCGAGCGGATCTAACAGCGGCGAACCCGGGCCCTGCGACCCTCCGCCCCGCTCATCCTGAGCGAAGTCGAAGGACGCAGGACCCCGCTGCAGGAACCGGGTGCGTCCTTCGACTTCGCTCAGGATGAGCGGGCCTCGGGGACGGCACCGACCAGGAACGAATGAGGGGAAGGAGCTTCCCAATGACCGAAACGATCAAGTTCGACATCGACTCCGACGGCATCGCGCTGCTCACGATCGACGTGCCGGGGCAGACGATGAACGTCATCACCGGCGAGTTCACCCGCGATCTGGCGACGCTCGTCGAGCGCATCGCGACCGACGACGCCATCAAGGGCGCGGTCATCACCTCGGGCAAGGCGACGGGCTTCATGGCCGGCGCCGACCTCAAGGGCATGGGCGCGGCGTTTGGGGGGTCTGGCGGCGGCGGCTCTGGCGGCGGCGACGCCGCGGCCAAGTCGAAGATGGCGACGCTGTTCGAGGGCGTGTTCGCGCTCAACAAGCTGTTCCGCCGGCTGGAGACCTGCGGCAAGCCGGTCGCGGCCGCGATCAACGGCCTCGCGCTCGGCGGCGGTCTGGAGATCACGCTCGCCTGCCACTACCGCGTTTGCGCCGACAATCCGAAGATCGTCCTCGGCCTGCCCGAGGTGATGGTCGGGCTGCTGCCGGGCGCCGGCGGCACCCAGCGCCTGCCGCGCCTGATGGGCGTGCAGGCGGCGCTGATGTACCTGACGCAGGGCAAGAACATGAGCCCGCAGGAGGCGCAGGGTTTCGGCGTCGTTCAGGAGCTCGCGCCCGTGGCCGAGGTCGTCGACCGCGCCAAGGCCTGGGTGAAGGCCAACCCGACCAAGGCGACGCAGCCCTGGGACGAGAAGACCTTCAAGTTCCCCGGCGGCGCGGGGGCGACCAACCCCAATTTCGCGCAGACCTTCATTGGTGCGAACGCGATGGTCGGCGGCAAGACCATGCACAACATGAACGCGCCGGTCGCGATCCTGTCGGCGGTCTATGAGGGCGCGCAGCTGCCGATGGACACGGCGATCCGCGTCGAGAGCAAATATTTCGCCAAGCTCGTCGCCGATCCGCAGGCGGGCAACATGATCCGCACGCTGTTCGTCAACAAGCAGGCCGCCGAGCGCGGCGCGCGGCGTCCGAAGGGCGTCGCCCCGATGCCGACGAAGAAGGTCGGCATGCTCGGTGCGGGCCTGATGGGGGCGGGCATCGCCATGGTCTCGGCGCAGGCCGGGATCGAGGTGGTGCTGCTCGACCAGAGCCTCGAGGCGGCGCAGAAAGGCAAGCAGTACACCGCCGACCGCCTCGCCAAGAAGCGGATGCCGCAGGACAAGGCGGATGCAATCCTGAACCGCATCCACCCGACCGCCGACTATGCCGACCTGAAGGGCTGCGACCTTATCATCGAGGCGGTGTTCGAAACCCGCGAGATCAAGGCGGACGTGACGAAGAAGACCGAGGCCGTCGTCGGCGCGGACACCATCTTCGGCTCCAACACCTCGACTCTGCCGATCACCGGGCTGGCCGAGGCCTGGTCGAAGCCCGACAACTTCATCGGCATCCACTTCTTCTCGCCCGTCGAGAAGATGCCGCTCGTCGAGATCATCGTCGGCAAGAAGACGGGCCCCGCGGCGATCGCCAAGGCGCTCGACTATGTCGCGCAGATCAAGAAGACCCCGATCGTCGTCAACGACAGCCGCGGCTTCTACACCTCGCGCTGCTTCGGCACCTATGTGCAGGAAGGCCTGACGATGCTCGGCGAGGGCGTCGGCCCGGCGCTGATCGAGAATGTCGGCAAGATGGCCGGCATGCCGGTCGGCCCGCTCGCGGTGAACGACGAGGTCGGTCTCGACCTGTCGTACAAGGTCGCGCAGCAGACGAAGAAGGATCTGGGCGACGCCTACAAGCCGGGCGCGGGCGAGAAGGTCATCGAGACGATGGTCGGCTCGGAGCGCTTCGGCCGCAAGAACGGCAAGGGCTTCTACGTCTATCCGTCGGACGGGAAGAAGTATCTCTGGCCCGACCTCGGCAGCGCCTTCCCGCAGGCCGAAGCGCAGCCGAGCCCGGCCGAGGTGCGCGAGCGCCTCGTCTATCGCCAGCTCGTCGAGACCGCGCGCTGCTTTGCCGAAGGCGTGCTCGAGACGCCCGAGGACGGCGATCTCGGTGCGATCTTCGGCTGGGGCTTCGCGCCGCACACCGGCGGCCCGTTCAGCCACATGGACACCATCGGCCTTGCCGAGGTCGTCCGCGTGCTCGACCGGCTGACCCAGCAGCATGGCGAGCGCTTCGCGCCGCCGCAGCTGCTGCGCGACATGGCGGCGAAGGGCGAGACCTTCTACGGCCGCGCCGCGGCGAAGGCAGCGGCCTAAGGAACCGGTGACCGGGCCGGAGGCGCGCATGGACCGCCAGCGCGTCCTCCTGCTCGGCGCCACCGGCACCATCGGCCGGGCGACGGCGGCGGAGCTGGTGCGGCGCGGGGCGGACGTGGTCTGCCTCCTCCGCCCCGGGTCCGCCGCCGACGTGCTTCCGGACGGGATGACGGTGCGCATCGGGACGCTCGCCGGCCTCGAGCTCAGCGGCGAGCGGTTCGACGCGGTCGTCTCCTGCCTCGCGTCGCGAACCGGTGTCCCGGCGGACGCCTGGGCGGTCGACCACGACGCAAATCTCGCCGTGCTCGAAGCGGCCAAGGCGGCGGGCGTGCCGCAGTTCATCCTGCTGTCGGCGATCTGCGTGCAGCGGCCGCTGCTTGCCTTCCAGCGCGCCAAGCTTGCCTTCGAGGCGGCGTTGCAGGCGTCGGGCCTGCGCTGGACCATCGTCCGCCCGACCGCCTTCTTCAAATCGCTGTCGGGCCAGATCGCGCGGGTGCGGCGCGGCCAGCCCTTCCTCGTCTTCGGCGACGGGACGCTGACCGCCTGCAAGCCGATCTCCGACTCCGATCTCGCCCGCTACATCGCCGACTGCCTTACCGACGACACCCGCTGGAACCGCATCCTTCCGATCGGAGGGCCGGGTCCGGCGATCACGCCCGCCGATCAGGCGGCGATGCTCGCCGAGCTGACGGGAAAGCCGGTCAGGGTGCGGCGGGTGCCGGTGGCGCTGCTCGATGCGATTGTGGCGCTGCTGTCCGCACTCGGGAAGCTTGTCCCGGCGCTGGGGGCGAAGGCGGAGCTGGCGAAGATCGGGCGCTACTACGCGACCGAGTCGATGCTCGTCTTCGATCACGCGACCGGCCGCTACAGCGCCGAGGCGACGCCGGAGACGGGCTCGGATACGCTGCGGGCGCACTACGCCCGGCTGCTCGCCGGCGCGGCGGACGACGACCGCGGCGACCATGCGGTGTTCCGCTAAGCCGACGACGGCCGGAGCGGGGGGAGCGCTCCGGCCGTCGCGCGGCTGCCGGGGGGGACGGCTACCGCAACAGGCTCAGCACGTTCTGGCCGCTCTGGTTCGCCTGCGCGAGCATCGCGGTCGCGGCCTGGCTGAGGATCTGGGCGCGAGCCAGCGCGGTCGTTTCCGCCGCGAAGTCCGCATCCTCGATCCGCGACCGCGCCGCCTGCAGGTTGGTCGAGCG
>JADCGM010000410.1 GCA_020249025.1 Alphaproteobacteria bacterium | reverse complement strand
CGGTCACGTCCTTCCGCAGCGCCGCGATCGTCTCGCGGGCGATCACGCGGCCGCCGATCGCCGCCTGGATCGGGATCTTGAACAGGTGGCGCGGGATCAGGTCCTTCATCCGCTCGCACATGTGCCGCCCGCGCGCCTCCGCCTGGCTGCGGTGCACGATCATCGCCAGCGCATCGACATTCTCGGCGTTGACGAGGATCGTCATCTTGACGAGGTCGCCCTCGCGGTAGCCGATCTGGTGATAGTCGAACGACGCATAGCCGCGGCTGATCGACTTCAGCCGGTCGTAGAAATCGAACACCACCTCGTTCAAGGGCAGCTCATAGACCACCTGCGCCCGCCCGCCGACATAGGTCAGGTTCTTCTGGATGCCGCGCCGGTCCTGACACAGCTTCAGGATGCTGCCCAGATATTCGTCGGGCACGAAGATCGTCGCCTCGATCCACGGCTCCTCGATCGTCTCGATATAGACCGGGTCCGGCATGTCCGCCGGATTGTGCAGCTCCATCATCGAGCCGTCGGACTTGTGGATCTTGTAGACGACCGACGGCGCCGTGGTGATGAGGTCGAGGTCGTATTCGCGGCTGAGGCGCTCCTGGATGATCTCCAGATGCAGGAGCCCCAGAAAGCCGCAGCGGAAACCGAAGCCGAGGGCCGCCGAGGTCTCCATCTCGAAACTGAACGACGCGTCGTTGAGGCGGAGCTTGCCAAGGCTGTCGCGCAACTTCTCGAAATCCGCCGCATCGGTTGGGAACAGCCCGCAGAAGACGACCGGCTGGACTTCCTTGAAGCCCGGCAGCGCCGCGGCTGCGGGGCGGCGCGTCTCGGTGATGGTGTCGCCGACGTTCGTTTGCGCGACTTCCTTGATCTGCGCGGTGATGAAGCCGACCTCGCCGGGGCCCAATGCATCGATCATCTCGATCTTGGGGCGGAAGACGCCGACGCGGTCGACGAGGTGGCGCGTGCCCGCGGCCATCATCGTCACGTCCATGCCCTTCGTCAGCACGCCGTCGACGACGCGCACGAGGATGACGACGCCGAGATAGGGGTCGTACCAGCTGTCGACGAGCATCACCTTCAGCGGCGCCGCCGGATCGCCCTTCGGCGGCGGGATGTCGCGGACGATGGCCTCCAGCACATCGTCGATGCCGAGGCCGGACTTGGCGCTGGCCAGCACGGCGTTGTCGGTCGACAGGCCGATGATGTCCTCGATCTGCAGCTTCACCCGGTCGGGGTCGGCGGCGGGCAGATCGACCTTGTTGATGACGGGCACGATCTCATGGTCGTGCTCGATCGACTGGTAGACGTTGGCGAGCGTCTGCGCCTCGACGCCCTGGCTGGCGTCGACGACAAGCAGCGCGCCCTCGCAGGCGGCGAGGCTGCGGCTCACCTCATAGGCGAAGTCGACGTGGCCCGGCGTGTCCATGAGGTTGAGGACGTAGGACTTGCCGTCCGACGCCTTGTAGTCGAGGCGGACGGTCTGCGCCTTGATGGTGATGCCGCGTTCGCGCTCGATGTCCATGTTGTCGAGCACCTGATCCGACATCTCGCGGTCGCTCAGCGCGCCGGTGCGCTGGATGAGACGGTCGGCGAGCGTCGACTTGCCGTGGTCGATGTGCGCGATGATCGAGAAATTGCGGATCTGGGCGAGGTCTGCGGTCATGGCCCGCGCTGATAGAGGAGGCTGGGGTTCCCGCCAAGCGAAACGGGCGAGCCGTTGCCGGCCCGCCCGTCTGGCGTGACGAAGGCTGTGTCGCTCAGGCCGTCTTGCGGCGGCGCGCGGCGACAAGGCCGACGAGGCCGAGGCCGAGCAGGCCGAGCATGCCCGGCTCCGGCACCGGGCCGGGGCCGCTGCTCTGGTAGGTGTAGTAGAGCGAGGCGCTGCCGCTGGCCTGCGTGTTGAACAGCGTCAGCAGGTTGCCGCCGCCGTTGCCGGACGACGTCGCCATCGCCGAGAGCGTCAGCGGGATCTGGCCCAGGCCCGAGAACAGCGCGAAGGCCGGCGCGGAGGTCAGCGTGACCGAGTTCGCGGCGCTGCTCGAGATGCCGGAGCGGGTGCTGCCCGAGGTCCCGTCGAAATCGATGGTGCCGTCGAAGCTGGTCGCGGTGTCGGTGAAGCTCGCCGCCGGCAGCGTGACGACGATCGGGTTGACGCCGTTCGCCAGCGCGATCGTTGCCGACAGGCTCGTGTTGACCGTCCCGGGGCTGCCGAGGTTCTCGAACTGGATGCTGCCCAGCACCGTGCCGTTCAAGGTGATGTTGATCGCCTGCAGCGTGCCGAGATTGGTGTCGAACTTGTCGAAGTTGAACGTCGTCGACCAGTTGGTGTTGTTCGGCCCGAACGACAGCGTCTGGGTCGGCGTCACCGCCGCGAAGGCCGGCGCTGCGACGATTGCAGCCGCGGTGGCCAGAAGCCGGATCATGCGCATCGAAAATGCCCCTCGATCAACCGCCATCCCCCCTCGGATGGTCTCTGGCAGCTACGAAGCAGAGTCCGTGCCAGATGATTACGGGTCTGAAATAATGTCATTTCGGAGTCGGAAGGTTGGCGGGATTGTAAGGAATTCCGACTCTTTTCGGCGCTTTCCAAGCTGTTTCGCGCGCCGTAGCATGCTGGTCTCGGCACGGACGGAGGCCCCGAATGCTGCATGTCGCGATCGTCGGGTCGGGTCCCGCGGGCTACTACACCGCCGAGGCGCTGCTGAAGAAGTTCGGCGATGCGGTGCGGGTCGACATCCTCGACCGGCTGCCGACGCCCTTCGGGCTGATCCGCGCCGGCGTTGCGCCCGACCATCAGTCGATCAAGGCGGTGTCGCGCCGGTACGAAGCGACCAGTCTCGCCGACAACGTCCGCTTCATCGGCAACATCGACGTTGGCGGCGGCGTGTCCGTGGACGAGCTGCTGGGGCTCTATCATGCGGTCGTGCTGGCGACCGGCGCCCCGCTCGACCGCAAGCTCGCGGTGCCGGGCGAGGATCTGCCGGGCGTCATCGGTTCGGCGGCCTTTGTCGGCTGGTACAACGGCCACCCCGACCACGCCCATCTCGACCCGCCACTGGACGTCGAGGCGGCGGCCATCATCGGCAACGGCAATGTCGCGCTCGATGTCGCGCGCCTCATCGCCAAGACCCCGGCCGAGCTCGAAGGCTCCGATATCGTCGCGCATGCAGCCGATGCGCTCGCCGCCGCGACGATCCGCGACATCCATATCGTCGGCCGGCGCGGCCCCTATCAGGCGAGCTTCACGCCCAAGGAACTCGGCGAGATGGGCGAGCTCGAACGCGCCCACCCGATCGTCTGGGCGCAGGACCTGCCCCCGCCCGAGGGCGACGCCGCGCTGGAGCCGGGCCTGCGCAAGGTCGTGACCCTGCTGCGCACCTTCGCCGGCGCCGGCACCGCCAGCACCAAGCCGGTGCGCGTCCACTTCGATTTCTTCGCCCAGCCGCGCTCGATCGAGGGCGACGGCAAGGTCGAGCGGCTGGTGGTCGAACGCACCCGGCTCGACGAGGACGGCCGCGCCCATGGCACCGGCGAGACCTTCGCCATCGACTGCGGGCTCGTCGTCGCCTGCATCGGCTATCGCACCAACCCGATCCCGGGGGTGCCCTTCGATCCCGGCCTCGGCCGATTCGACAATCGCGACGGCCGGATCGCGCCCGGCCTCTACGCCGTCGGCTGGTCGCGGCGGGGCCCGTCCGGCACCATTGGGACCAACCGCCCCGACGGATTCGCCGTCGCCGACCTGATCGCCGCCGACGCGCCGTCGGGCGAGCGCGAGGGCCGCGACGGGCTCGACCGGCTGCTCGCCGAGCGCGACCTCTACATCGTCACCTTCGAGGACTGGCGGAAGATCGATGCTGCGGAGGTCGCGCGCGCCCGCGCCACCGCGCCGCGCGAGAAGTTCGTGAAGGTCGACGACATGCTGACGCATGTTCGCGGCGGTTGATGCTTGCCGGGGCGAAAAGCCGCCGCTATATCGCCCGCTCCGCCGTGACGGGGAATAGCTCAGCCTGGTAGAGCACTGTCTTCGGGAGGCAGGGGCCGGAGGTTCGAATCCTCTTTCCCCGACCATCATCGAGCGGAACGGGAGGCCGGCGGAAACGCCGGCCTCCTTTGTTATCCGGACCTTTGCGATCAGATCGCCGGCGGGCGGGTTTCGAGCCCGTCCTTCGGTGCGCGTTCGGCGAAATCGAACACCGCAAGCTCGCGGCGCAGCGGCGAGGCGCGCACGCCCTCGGCCGCGAGCAGCTCGGCCTGGCGCGCCGTGCCGCCCGGATATTTGGGATTGAGCAAGCCGCCCTTCCTCAGCACCCGCCACCACGGCGTCAGCCGGTCGCCGGGCTCGCTCGCGGCGCGACGCTCCTCGGCGGCGCGGGCGGACATGTTGAGGAAGATCGCGGTCGACACCGGGCAGGCCACCGCCACGCCGTGGCGGCGGGCGAGCGCGGCGCGCAGATCGTCGAGCGTGACGACTTCGCCCGGCCGCAGCGTCCGGACGATGGCATCCACCTCGGCCGGGCTCGACACCACCATCGCGCCGCCGTTCGCCTCCCGATACCCAGGCGCACCGGGCGGGATCATGTGGACGATATGCGGCTCGCGGCCGCTGTTCAGATGATCGATCGCGCTCTTGCGTTTGGCCATGCTCTCTCCTCCCGCCCCTGCGCGGCGGAGATTAGGGCGAGCGCGGACGGGCGGGAATAAGACGTGTTTGTTCCCTTTTCGTCCCGCCCATTGGGTCGATTTCAGGATTTTCTCACCCCGTCCTCATGACGCTCATCGCCCGCACGGCGCATCGCCGGGGCTCGATTGTAGCCAAGGAGAACCCCGATGAGCGACACGACCGTCCGCAGCCGCCGCATCCCCTGGCGGCCGATCCTGTGGGGCCTCGCGGCGCTGCCCATCCTCGCCCCGCTGGTCGCAATGCGGTTCACCGCCGAGGTCCAGTGGACCGCGCTCGATTTCGCCTTCGCGATCGCAGTAATCGGCTCGGCCGGCGTCGCCATCGAGATCGCGGTGCGCCGGTCGCCGAGCGGCTTCTACCGGGCCGGCGCGGCGGTGGCCGCACTCGGCGCGCTGGTGCTGCTGTGGATCAACGGCGCGGTCGGGATCATCGGCGGCGCGGCGGAGGACGCGAACCTGTTGTACCTCGGGGTCGTCGGCGTCGCGCTGGGCGGATCGCTGGTGGCAAGGCTGCGCAGCCGGGGCGTGGCGCGGGCCATGCTGGCTGCCGCCGCGACCCAGCTCGCCGTCCCCTTCGCCGCTGACATGCTGCTGCCGTCGGCGACCCCGGCCGTGGCCCAGCCCGAGGTGATCGGGCTGACCGCCATCTTCACCCTGGTCTGGCTGACCGCGGCGTCGCTGTTCCGGCGCAGCGCCTAGCGCCAGACGGCGACCCCCGCGGGGGGCAGGTCGGGGCCGCCGACCAGCACCTCTGCATCCGCGAGCAGCCCGTCGATGCGTAGCGGCTCCGGCGCGTAGTTGAAGGCGAAGCGGAGATCGCCGGCCCGGCGCAGGCGCAGCCCATCGGGCAGCGGGATCGGATCGAGACCCGCCTCGCCCGCGAGTCGCTCGACCAGCCGGTCGAGAAGCGCCCGGTCCGGCCAGCCGGCGAGATAGCGCGCCGCCCCCGCGCGTACGACGAGCGGCCGCCCGTCGGTGAGCGACTCCTCGGCCGGAAGCGCCGTCTCCAGCGTCTCGAACCAGCGCCGCACGGTCGTGCCCTCGCCGGCCAGCTCGAGCCCCGGGCGCAGCGATTCGACCCGCACCACCTTCAACGGCAGCTGCCCGTCCGGCGGCAGCGCATCGGGAATGCGGAAGTCCGCCGTGCGGCTGCCAGTGCGCGGGCCGATCAGCACCGGCCCGTCCAAGCGCGCCAGCGCGCCACGCAGCGCCTCGGGCATGATCGGCAGGCAGGGCACCACCGCCATCCGGTAGCCGTCGAGCGGCGCGTCGGGGGGCAGGATGTCGACGTCGAGCCCGTGGCGGCGCAACGCCGCGTACATCTCGTAGGCAAGCTCCAACCCGTTGAAGTCGCGGCCCTGCGGCTGGATCTCGGTCACCCACAGCGACTCATAGGACAGGATCAGCGCCACCGATTTCGGCGGCGGCCCTGCCGCGCCGATAGCCGCGATGTCGGCGGCCGCTTGCCGCGCCTCGTGCGCGCCCTGATCATCCTCGCGGTCGGGGCGCAGCAGGCCGGCATGCAGCTGCTCCTGCGCGAAGGGCGCCTGCCGCCAGCGGAAGTAGGAAACGAGCTCGGCGCCGTGCGCCATCGCCTCCAGCGTCCACAGCCGCACCATGCCGGGCAGCGGCGCGGGGTTCCAGCTTGCCCAGTTCACCGGGCCCGGCTGCTGCTCGACCACCCACCAGCGCCCGCGCCCGCAGCCGCGGTAGAGATCGTGGTGGAAGGCGGCGATGTCGGGTCCGCCCTGCCGCGCGAAGCGCAGCTTCTCTTCGGCCGAAAACCAGAACTGGTCGAGGAAGCCGAGCGGATAGCTGTCCCACCCGGCGACATCGAGATCGCGGGCGACCTCGTGATGATCGAACTCGGTGAAGAAGCCCATGAAGTTGTGCATCAGGTCGCGCCCCGGCGAGGCGGCGCGCAGGATGTCGGTCTGGACGCGGTTGAAGGCCACCACCTCGTCGGAGGCGAAGCGCCGCCAGTCGAGCACATGCGCGGGGTTCGGCTCGGTGACGGTGAGCGTTGGCGGGTCGATCTCGTCGAAGCTGCGATATTCCTGCGACCAGAACACCGTCCCCCAAGCGCGGTTGAGCGCATCGATGTTCCCATGGCGCCGGACGAGCCAGATGCGGAAGGCGGCGGCCGCCGCCGCTGACTGACTGAGCGTGGTGAAATGGCAGCCATATTCATTGTCGGTCTGCCACGCGACGACGCCCGGATGCCGCCCATAGCGCTCGGCCAGCGCGCGCGTAATACGCGCGGCCTCGGCGCGGTAGCCCGTATGCGAGAAATCATAGTGCCGCCGCGAGCCGAAGCGGCGCGGCCGGCCGGCCCGGTCGATCGCCAGCATGTCGGGCATGCGGTCGACGAGCCATTTGGGCGGAGTCGCGGTCGGCGTGCCAAGGATGACGCCAAGCCCCGCGCCGTGGAGCAGGTCGATGGCGCGGTCGAGCCAGCCCCAGTCGAACCGGCAGGGATCGGGCTCGATCCGGCTCCACGCGAACTCGCCGATGCGCACCCGCGTCAGGCCCATCTCGGCCATGCGGCGGACGTCGTCGGCCCACCACTCCTCGGGCCATTGTTCGGGATACCAGCAGACGCCGAGCCTCATGCCACTTTCTCCAGCGCGATCAGCCAGGCGGTCTCGGGATGCGCCAGCGGCAACGCCAGCCCGCTTTCGGCGAGCGCCCGGCCGCTCAAGGTCCGCCCGGCGCGCCAGCCGTCAGGATCGGCGAGATAGCGCCGGGCCTTGCGCGGCCAGGGCTCGGGCAGCGTCACCCGGTAGCGCGCCGACGGATCGAGACCAGTCAGGCGCAGCGGCGGTAGATCGTAATCGGCGGCGAAGCCGGTCTGCGCGGCAAAGCCGATGGCCCGCGCGCCGCTGGGGGCGATGAACAGCGAGCCGTGAGCCCCCTTGCCCGGCGTCAGCTCCCATTCGAGGCCCTCGTGGATGACGTCGCGCCACGCCTTATAGAGTGCGATGTGCGCGGCCAGACGCTCGCGCTCCCACGCGCTCATCGACGCCGGATCGGCCTCGACGCCCATATGGCCGAACATCGCAACGCGGGCGCGGAAGTCGATTCCCGTCACCCGGCCGGTGATCGGATTGGGGTCCGGGCCGACATGGTTGCCGAGCACCTCGCGCGGCAGGAACAGCGAATAGGAGGCGTTGAGCCGCAGCCGTTCCAGCGGATCGTTGTTGTCGCTCGGCCAGACGCGGTGGCAGCGCGCCAGCATCGCCGCGTCGATCCGCCCGCCGCCGCTGGCGCAGCTTTCGATCTCGACGGCCGGGTGCGCCGCGCGCAGCCGGTCGAGCAGCGCGTGAAGCGCGCGGATTTGCGCATGGCCTTTGCCGGCGCGGGGGAACAGCTCGCGGTTATGGTCCCACTTCAGATAGGCGATGGGGTGGGCGCGGAGCAGCGCATCAAGCGCGGCGAAGGTGTGATCGCCGACCTCCGGGCGGGCGAGATCGAGGACGAGCTGGTTGCGCTGGGCCGGTCGCGCGCGGCCTGGCGCGTGCAGGCACCAATCGGGGTGGGCGCGGTAAAGGTCGCTGTCCGGGCTGACCATCTCGGGCTCGACCCACAGGCCGAAATCCATGCCGAGTGCATGCACCCGATCGATCAGCGGCGCGAGGCCACCGGGGAAGCGCTGCGGATCGGGCGTCCAGTCGCCGAGGCTGCTGCTGTCGTCGCGGCGGCGGCCGAACCAGCCGTCGTCGAGGACGAAGCGCTCGACGCCGATCGCCGCCGCCCGTTCGGCGAGCGCTATCGCCGACGCGGTGTCGAGATCGAAGCCGAGCGCCTCCCAGCTGTTGAGATGGACCTTGCGCGGGCCCCAATCCGCGCGGCCCGGCAACACCTCGGCGCGCAGATGTCTGTGGAAGGCGCAGCGGATGCCGTTGCGACCCGCAGTGCTCAGGGCAACCAGCGCTGCGGGCGTTTCGTACGCCGTACCGGGGGCGAGGACGATTTCGCCCGCGTCGAGCCGGGCGCCCATCGTCGCAAGCGCCACGCTGTCATTATCGCGTTCGATCCGGGTGACATGGTCGCCGCTCCAGGCGAGGTGCGCGGCGAGCAGCCGCCCGCGATCCGCATCGGCTTCGGGCTCGCCGACAAGCAGCCACTGCGCCCCGCTGAAGCCCGGCCGCCCGCCGCGCGATTCCTTCACCCATGCGCCGCGCGCCAGATCGCCGGCGGCCGCGCGCATCTCGCCTGACCAGCGGCCCGACAGGTCGGTGATGCGCGTCGCCCAGACCGGGAGCGGCAGCGCCAGCGCGGCGCAGGCGTCGATAGCGAGCGGGACGTCGCCGACGTTGGTCAGCGTGGCGCGTACGACGAGCATGTCGCCCGCGCCGATCCGCCAGTCGAGCCGCACCGCGACGCCCGCCGCCGCATCCGCCAGCTCGACCGTCAGCGCCCGCCCTTCGGCGCGCGCGGCGACCGTCTGCAGATCGACATCGAGCGCGCGGTCGCCGCGCCGCAGGTCTGCCGCCGCCGGCCCCAGCCAGCCGCGCCCCGTCTGCGGCCAGATCGTCGCCGGCTGCGGCGCGTCGGCCTGCGATTCGTGACGGCCGCGCTGGAGCGCCCCGGCGAGCGCCGCCAGATCCTCGTCAGCTGGAAGCGTCGCGCCGAGATAGGCGAGGCCCGGCACGGCGTCGCCCGACCACGCCAGCACGAGCGTCAGCGCATCGCCGTCGAGGCGGAGGGTGTGGAGCGCGGTCATCGCCGCCGACCGTTCCCGCTCGCCGCGCGTCCGTCAACCGCCCCTTCCCGCCCCCAGCGCCGCCCGCTAGGCTCGCTCGCGGGGAGGCAGGACATGATCGACACCGCGATTTCGGCAGGCGGGGCGCAGATCGCGGTGTGCGTCGCGGTGTCGCTGCTCATCGTTCTGGCGACCGTCTGGAAGGTGCGCAGCGTCGGCGGCGGGCATGACGGCTCGGGGCAGGACGTGTTCCTCGCCGGCAAGTCGCTGAGCTGGCCCTTCGTCGCGGGCGCCATCACCATCACCAACCTGTCGACCGACCAGCTCGTCGGCATGAACGGCAACCAGATGCTGCTGCTCGCCTGGTGGGAGCTGGCGGGCTTCGTCGGGCTGCTCATCCTCGCCTTCGTGTTCGTGCCGATCTACTACCGCCACAACTGCACGACCGTCACCGAACTGCTCGAACGCCGCTACGAGGGGCGCGGCCTCAGGACGCTCATATCGGCGATGTTCCTGTTCGGGATGCTGCTCATCTACGTGCCCGCCGGGCTCTATTCGGGCGGTCTGTTCCTGAAGTCACTGTTCGGGTCGGAGCTGCCCGTCGTGCTGTTCGGGGCGCTGCTGGCGATTCCCGCGGCGGCCTATACGATCATGGGGGGCCTGCGCGCGGTTGCGGTCGTCGAGACCTTCGCGGGCATCGGCGTGCTGGCGATCGCTGCGCTCATCGTCGTGCTCGCACTCAACGCTGTCGGCTGGGACCTGACCACCGGCGTTCCGCCCGAGCGGCTGACGATGATCGGCGCGCCCGATTCGCCGATCCCCTTCCACACGCTGTTCACCGGTATGCTGTTCATCCAGATCTACTATTGGTCTACCAACCAGCCGATCACCCAGAAGGCGATGGCGGCCCCCACCGTGCGGGAGGCGCAGAAGGGCGTGCTGGCCGCCGCCGTCGTGCGGCTGCTCGTCATTCCGGCGGTCGTCGTCATCCCCGGCGTCGTCGCCTACAAGCTGTTCGGCGACGTCAACGACGCAGCCTACGGCAAGGTCGTCGCCGCCGTCCTGCCGCCGTGGCTGTCGGGCGCGTTCGCGGCGCTGATCGCCGCCGCCGTCATCGCGCATACCGCCGCGGTGCTCAACGCCGCGGTCGGGCTCTATTCGGTCGATTTCCACGACCGCTTCGTCAGCAAGGTGCGCGATCACTGGCGGTTGGCGGCGGTGGTGTCGACGCTGTTCACCCTCAGCTCGATCGCGATGATCCCGGTGTTCCAGAACGCCGACAGCATCATCAACCTGCTTCAGCAGCTGAACGGCCTGTCGTCGATGCCGATCCTGTCGGCGTTCATTGTCGGGCTGCTATTCAACGGCGTGCGTGCCGAAGCCGCGATCGCAGGCGTTCTGTGGGGCCTCGGCCTGTATGCCGCCTTCACGTTCGCGCCAGCCTTCGCCGCACTCGTCGGCCTGCACTACATCGACTTCATGTTGGTGACGCTCGTCACGTCGGTGCTCGTCGCACTGATCGCCAACCGGCTCGTCTGGGGTGGACGGGCGCGCCTTGTCTGGGGCCGGGGCTAGGTCGAGAGAAAGCGCCGCTCGCCGCCCTCCAAGACGAGCGCGGTCAGCCGCCCGGTCTTGTAGGCGCCGGTGTCGATGCCGATGCGGTTGGGCCGCTCGACGACCTCGGCGCTGATGCTGTGGCCGTGAACGACGATCGCGCCATGATCGAGCCGGTTGTCGAGAAACTCCTCGCGGATCCAGAGCAGGTCCTGCGGATCCTGATGCGCCATCGCGATGCCCGGGCGGATGCCCGCGTGGACGAAGAGATAGTCGCCGATCCGGTGCGCCATGCTCAGGCCGTCGAGGAAGGTACCGTGCGCCGCCGGCAGCCGTGCGTTGATGTCGGCGCGGATCGCGGCGAAGTCGTTCGCGTAAAGCAGGGTCGAGGGCACGCCATAGCTTTGCAGCGTCTCCACCCCACCGAAGTTCAGCCATTGCCGCATCAGCCGGTCGGCCTGCGGCAGGTCGCTCAGCGCCTCCAGCATCGCCTGTTCGTGATTGCCGCGCAGCAGCACCCAGTCGGCCCAGTCCGGCAGATCGAGCAGCCGGTCGACGACCTCCTTCGACTGCGGACCACGGTCGATATAGTCGCCCAGCAGCACCACGGTTGGGCGCGCACCGCCGCGGTCGGCGTCGATGCGGGCGATCATGGCGTCGAGGAGATCGAGGCGGCCGTGGACGTCGCCGACGGCGTAGACGGGCGCGCCAGCGGGAACCCGCCGCGCGGGGGCGCTTCTCCCCAGAATCCTTTGCAGCGCGCTGAGGCCCATGACGGGGGCGAGCATAGACCCCGGAACGGGGCAAACAAGCGGCGTCCGGGCATGGTAGCGCCTCAGTCTAAAGTTCGCCGTGGTTGATGATCCTGTCGCTAGCCGTGCCCGCTTCCAGTATGCTTAGCGACAGTTAGGAGGCGACATGGCTAACACGATCGGCAAATTCGACTTCGACATGGGTCCGCACGGCGCGCGCTTCCGAGCGGTAGCGCGAGATTTATCTGCTGGCTGCCTTACCGATGGCGAGATCGACGAATACGCGCGGTGGCTCAAGGATGATATCGACGCCGTTGCAAAGCGCATGAAGAAGGCGGTCCGTAATCGCCCCTCACTGCTGGAGATGCGTAATCCCAAAGCGACGTAACGGCGATAAGCGCCCCGCCGAAGTCATCGGCAACGGCGTCCGCGTCAAGCAGATCGCGACCGGCGAGGCCTAGGACGAGGGCGAGCGCATCGCCAGCGCAGCCGCTGAGATAGGGCGGCGCGGCAGAAAGGCGGGTGCGGAGAAAATGACGCCAGAAAGGTGCGCCAAGACTACCCGATTCGCCGGGGAGATGCGATAGAACAAACAGAAGACGCGCTCCTACCGCCAGCAATGGCACGCGAACCGCCAAGACCGAAGCAACGGAAAACATTTGGGTAAGATATTGATTAAAAAGGCTCCGCTGTTAACGGGAGGCAGAGGTGTAGGCGTGGTCTTGGCTCCTTGACGCAGCGCGTTGGGCTGGCAGTTGCAATCCTCGGTTCGGTGCGGTAACCATATTCGCACTTGAGCCGAGGTTTCCCATGACCGGATCGCAGTCCACACTCGACAAGGCGCTTGCCAAGGTGGCGGCGGCCGAGGCCGAGGTCGTCAAGTATAAGCAGTTTGTGAACATGATTTGCGAGCTGGACGGCCGCGAACCCATGTTCTCGGTTGAGGAGCTGCGGGTCGGCGGAGCGCAGCAGGGGGGCGGTAGTGGTCTGCGCTTTGCGCCCGACGCCTTCTTCGGAAAGCCGTTCGCCACCGCCGTTCGCGAAATTCTCACCGCACGGAAATCGGCGGGCGTGGTCGCTCCCGCCAGCGTCGACGACATCTACGACGCGCTAAAGGCGGGCGGCTTCGGGTTCCCCTCGAACGATCCGGAAAAGCAGAAGATGGGCCTCGCTGTGTCCTTGGGGAAGAACACGGTCACCTTTCGCAAACTGCCTAACGGCCTCTATGGCCTCGCAGAGTGGTATGGCGGGGGTGTCAGGTCGAGCCAGTCGCGTCGTCGCAGGGCCATCGATCTGGGGGAAGAGAACGAGGCCGACGACGCCGAGACCATCGAAGTTTCCGAACAAGACGAAGCCGCAGGCCCACTGTTGCTGGGCGGTCCTGCGGCTTCGCTCTCAACCCCGAACAGCGCCGATGAAGACGGCCGGGAGGTGGCACATGACAACATGACCCCCTGAGACAGTAGGGCTGGGCGATGGAAGGCGCCCAGCCCATCCTGTTGCGCTCGTAGCTCAGCTGGATAGAGCAGGTTCTTCGTAGGTCCCCGGTCGCCGGTTCGAGTCCGGCCGAGCGCACACCAGCAAAACTACAAGCCAGGCGATGGTAGCATGTAATTCCGTTGCTGTGAAATGGGTCGATCTGGAAGACCTGATAATGTTGGTAAAAAGCTCTGCCGGTGTGGCTTGGAATTCCAGCTGCATCACCTTCGGCTACCTATCCGCTGGTCTACACGGCTAGGTAATGGGACGTCGGAGGCGCGGTGATCGCCGGTGAAGCCTGCCGCACACATTCGCTTATGCCGTCCGCGCGCTTGACTTGGCTCCCCGTGCCCCCTAGGGAGGCGCGCTTTCCGGCAACGCCGAACCGATCGGGACGACCATGAAGATTCGCAACTCGCTCAAGTCGCTGAAGGACCGCCATCGCGACTGCCGCGTGATCCGCCGCCGCGGCCGCACCTACGTGATCAACAAGACGAACCGCCGCTTCAAGGCGCGCCAGGGCTGATGCCCGGCGCTGGCGCGGGCCGGGTCCGCGCCGTCGTCTTCGATGTCGGCATGGTCCTCTACCAGTGGGACCCGCGGCATCTCTACGCCAAGCTCATCGACGACAGGGACCGGCTCGACTGGTTCCTGGCGAATGTCGTCACGCATGCGTGGCACTTCCAGCATGATGCCGGCCGCGACTTCGCCGATACTTCGGCGGAGCTGATCGCGCAGTATCCCGAGCATCGCGACCTCATTCTCGCGTTCGAGACGCGCTGGCTGGAGACGATCCCCGGACCGGTGCCCGGCAGCCTCGAGATCGTCGAGGAGCTCGCAGTCCGCGGCGTGCCGCTCTACGCCATCACCAACTTCAGCCACGAGTTCTGGCCGCCGTTCCGCGCCACCGCGCCGGTCTTCGACCATTTCCGCGACATCGTCGTCTCCGGCGACGAGCGGCTGGTGAAGCCCGATCCGGCGATCTTCGCGCTCGCGAAGCGGCGCTTCGGCGTGGCGGACGGCGAGGCGCTGTTCATCGACGACCGCGCCGACAATGTCGAAGCCTCCGAAGCCGCGGGCTTCGTCGGCCATCTGTTCGAAGGGGCCGCAGGCCTGCGCACGCGGCTGGAAGCATTGGGGCTGCTCT
>JADCGM010000041.1 GCA_020249025.1 Alphaproteobacteria bacterium | reverse complement strand
TCTCAGCCACCTTTCATGCACACCCCGGCCGACATCACGATCACCATGACCGGGCCCCAGCGCACGGACGACGGCGACGGCCAGACCGGCGTCGTCACCAAGACCGCGCCGAAGACCAAGCGTCCGTCGCTCTACAAGGTGCTGATGCTCAACGACGACTACACCCCGATGGAGTTCGTCGTTCTGTGTCTGCAGCGCTTCTTCCGCATGGGCATGGAGGACGCGACGCGCGTCATGCTCCACGTCCACCAGAAGGGCGTCGGCGTCTGCGGCATCTTCACCTACGAGGTCGCCGAGACCAAGGTTAACCAGGTCATCGACTTCGCCCGCCAGCACCAGCACCCGCTGCAGTGCACGCTGGAGAAGGCGTAGCCTTTATCCGGAAGCGGCGAGGCGGGGCGGAGGCCTCACCCCACCCTATTGCGGCTGCCGCGCCTCGGCTTCGGCCTGGGCGCGTTCGGCGGCGGCGCGGAGGCGGTCGGCGGCCTCGGCGGCGCGCTCGGCGTCGACCTGACCGTCGGGGCCGACGACCTCGCCGACCGCACCGAGCGCATCGCCGAGTTCGCCGAGCGCGCCAAGGCTCTCGGGATCGATGTCTATCGCCACATTCTCGTCCGCCGCCTGCGAGGCGAGCCGCGCCTCACCGCTCTTCAATTCGGGCAGTGCCCGCATCATGAAGCGCCGCCAGATCTGCGCCGGCAGCGTGCGCCCGGTGACGCCGTTCATCGGCCGATTGTCGTCGTTGCCGACCCAGACGCCGACGACGAGATCACCCGCGAAGCCGACAAACAGCGCGTCGCGGTAGTTCTGCGTCGTGCCGGTCTTGCCATAGGCCTTGATCGGCAGGCGCGCGCTGTCGCCGGTGCCGGCGCGCACCGCGGTTTCGAGCAGCACCTTCATCGGCTCGGCCTCGGGGAAGCCGCGCATGCCGTTGACAGCGCCCGACACGCGTTCGGCGAGCCCCGGCGCGCGGCGCTCGGCGAGACCGGTCGGCACCACCGGATATTGGCCGGCGGCGACCGCGGCGAAGGCGCTGGTCAGTTCGAGAAGCGTCATCGGCGAGGTGCCGAGCGACATCGAAGGCCACGGGTTGATGTAGCTTTTGACGCCGAGCTTCTTCGCCTCGGCGATCACCGCCTGCGAGCCGACCGCCTGCGTCAGCCGGGCTGCCGCCACGTTCGACGAGGCGGCGAAGGCCCGGCGCAGCGAAATCGCCGGGCCGCGGTACTTGCCCTCGTCGTTCTTCGGCTGCCAGCCGTCGATGTCGAGATCGGGTGTGTCGTCGACGGTCGAATCGGGCGTGTAGCCGTTCTTCAGCGCCGCCAGATAGACGAACAGCTTGAACGCCGAGCCGGGCTGGCGCTTGGCCTGCACCGCGCGGTTGAACGGGTTCTCGCGGTAATTGTCGCCGCCGACGAGCGCGACCACTTCGCCGGTCGGACGCATCGCGATGAGCGCGGCCTGGCTGACGTTCATCCAGCCCCCGTTGTCGCGCAGCGCCTGATGCACGACCTCCTCGGCCGCCTCCTGAAGTTCGGGGTCGAGCGTCGTCTGCACACGAACCTCGCCATAGGCGCCCTCGCCGAGCGCCTCGCGCGCCTGCGGCAGCACCCAGTCGCCGAAATAGGACCCGGCGGGAATCTTCTCGCGGCCGGGATTGACCGTCGCCAGCCGGGCGGCGCGCGCCTGCGCGGGTGTCAGCTTGCCGTTCTCGACCATGTTCTGCAGCACCTCGCGGCTGCGCTTGCGCGCCCGCTCGAGGTGGCGGCTCGGGGCCATCGCCGACGGCGCCTTGATGATGCCCGCGAGCATCGCCGCCTCACCCAGCGTCAGGTCCTTCGGATCCTTGTCGAAATAGGTCAGCGACGCAGCGCGAAGACCGTAGGCGCCCTCGCCGAAATAGACCGAGGACAGGTAGCGCGACAGGATCTCGTCCTTCGACAGCCACGCCTCCAGCCAGAAGGCGATGATCATCTCCCGGAGCTTGCGCGTGATCGATCGCTCCTGCGTCAGGAAGCTCGTCTTTGCGAGCTGCTGGGTGATCGTCGAGCCGCCCTGCACGACCCCGCCCGCCTGAACGTTGGTGAACAGCGCCCGCGCCATGCCCTGCGGGTCGATGCCCCAATGGTCGTAGAAGCGGCGGTCCTCGGTCGAAAGCAGCGCATCGACGACATAGGGCGGCAATTCGGCGACGGAGACCGGCTCCTGCTTGAAATCGCCGCGGCGGGTAAAGGGCTCACCGTCCTTGTCGAGCAGCACGAGCGCCGGCGACTGCAGCGGCTGCAGCGCGCGATCGAGCGGCGCGGTGAAGGCGAGCCAGGCGCAGAGCGCGATGAACACCAGCAGCACGCCCGCGACGATCCGGGGCCAGCGCCGCCGCCGCTTGGGCGGCAGCTCGTCGCCGGAGGCGACGTCTTCGAGTTCGGCTTCGACCGGCGGCAGGGACTGCGACGACATGGGACCCGCAAACAGTGATGGAGCCCGCTCATACAGTGCCCCGCGGGCGGACGCCAGCGGGGGTGTCCCGAAGACGTCGAGGGTCACCCAATGCTCACCTCACCCTTACCCTCTCCATCGAGGAGAGGGATGCGGCGGCGTTTGGGCTATGTTATAAGCCGTTTAACCTCGCGCCACCGTTTGGGCCTCCCCCTCCTTGATGGAGAGGGTAAGGGTGAGGTGGGGCCGGGGACGGCTGCGGCGTTGCAGATCGCCCGCTACATCCGCTTCGGGTTGCTGAACACCCGCACGACCTCGGGCTCGAAGCTTTCGAGGGAATCGACCGCGAAGGACGGGTCGAAGGCCGGGGCATCCCAATGATCGACGAGCTTTTCGGCGGTCGCGTACCAGGGCGCGTCCTTGAAGCGGTCGCGCATCGTCGCCGACTTGCCGAGATGTTCGTAATAGTAGCGGCCCTGGAAATCCTGGTGCCAGTAGATCGTCTGGTAGAGATCGTCGGAGACGTAGGGCTTCAGCATCTCGGCGGCGATCGGGCCGTGATTGGGGATGCTGAACAGCTTGCCGAGATCGTGGCAGAGCGCGGCAACCACCTCCTCGTCGGTCGCATTGTCGCGCCGCGCCAGCGTCGCCGCCATCAGGCTGTGGGTCAGCTGATTGGCGGCGAAGCCGACGACGATCGGCTCCAGCCGGCGCAGGCTGTCCATGATCTGCATGGCGGCCTGCGTCTTCTGGTGGATGCCGTGTTCCCTGGCGATGTGCGCCCAGTCCTCGGCCGTGCCTTCGCGCATCGTCGTGAACATGGGCGTCTCCCTGTCCGGCCTATTCGGCGGCCACCCGCGTTTCGAACAGCGCGCGATAGGCCTTGCGGATCGACACCTTGTCGATCTTGCCCGAGCCTAGCTTCGGAAGCTGGTCGGGCGAAACCCACAGTTTCGCGGGCACCTTGAAGGCGGCGAGATGATCGCGGGTCGAGTCGATCAGCGCCTCGGGCTCGACCGTTTCGCCGGGCTTGAGGAACGCGACAGCCCCGACGATCTCGCCGAGCCGCTCGTCGGGCAGGCCGAACACGCAGGCCTCGGCCACCGCCGGATGCGCGTAGATCGCCGCCTCAACCTCCTGGCAGGAGATGTTCTCGCCGCCGCGGATGATGATGTCCTTCTTGCGATCGACGATGAACAGGTAGCCGTCCTCGTCGAGATAGGCGAGGTCACCGGTGTGGAACCAGCCGTCACGGGTGAAGGCCGCCGCGGTCGCCTCCGGGTTGTTCCAGTAGCCGCGGACATTTGCCGAGGAGCGCACGCAGACCTCGCCGACCTCGTTCGCGGCGAGCACCTTGCCGCCATCGTCGACGATGCGCAGTTCGACGAGCGGGCGGCTGGCGCGGCCCGTCGAGGCGGGCTTGGCCTGATAGCTCTGGCGGAGATTGCCCGCGCCGACGCCGTTGGTCTCGGTCAGGCCCCAGCCGATCGCCGGGCTCTTGCCTGGGAAGGCGTCGGCCAGCCGCTTGACGTGCTCGACCGGGCGCGGCGCGCCGCCGCCGGCGATGTCGACGAGCGTCGAAAGATCGTACTTGTCGCGGTCGGGATGCTGCATGAGCTCGAGGCTCATCGTCGGCACGCCGACGAAATAGGTCGCCTTCTCGGCCTCGATCAGCCGCAGCGCCTCGCCCGCATCCCACTTGTGCATGATGACGAGCTTGCGCGCGATCGCCACCGAGACGAGCAGCACCGGCACCGATCCGGTGATGTGGAAGAGCGGCACGTTCAGCAGCATCACCTGCTGCTCGGGCAGCGTGCCGCCGTCCTTCTGGATCAGGGTCAGCATGGCCAGACCCGTGACGAGATAGTTCATCGCGCCGTGGACGACCGACTGGTGGGTCGCCACCGCGCCCTTGGGCTCGCCGGTCGAGCCCGAGGTGTACATAATCGTCGCATCGTCCTGCGGGCCGAGCGGCGGCAGCCAGTAGGGCATCTTGGGACCAGCGGCCTCGATGTCCTCGACCCGCTCGTAACCGAGTTCGGCGGCGATCGCTGCGCCGGTGCGAACGGTGACGACCGGAACCGACAGCCCGGCGATGGCGTGGAAGCGCCGCGCGCGCTCCTCGTCGGCGAGGATCAGCCGGGTGCCGGAATGGCGGACGCCGTAGGACAGCTCCTCAGACTGCCACCAGGCATTCATCGGAACGACGACGACGCCAATCGACAGCAGGCCCATGAAGGCCGAGATCCATTCGGGATAGTTGCGCATCGCCACCGCGACGCGGTCGCCCTTGGCGAGGCCGTACTTGCGCTGCAGCGCGCCCGCGAGCCCGAGACCGCGGTTGTAGATCTCGCGCATCGTGTAGCGCTCGTCACGATAGATGACGAACTCCTTGTCGCCGTGCTGGCTGACGAAATAGGCGAAGAACTCGCGCATCGTCGGCGGCGCGCCCTTGAAGACGGGCATCTGCACGCCGCGGACGTCGCCCATCTCCACTTCTAGCTGGCCGCCCCGGCCGGTGATGGCGTCGATAACGGCGTCGACGGCCTTGTCGAGTTCGGTCAGCATGGCTCTCCCCAGATCAACTCCGCCGCCCGCCGTGTTGTCCGGTCGTGGCCGCGCTCCCGGGAAGAGAGGTGGGGCCGCGGGGCGATTTCGTCAACGCGGCAAAAGGGGCGACCTCGCGGGGGTGGCGCGACGTTGCAGGCGCGCAACTATCTCCCCTCCCTGCCCGCAGGGAGGGGAGAGTCCTCAATAGCCCATGATCCGCGCGAGCCGGTCGCCGTGATAGGCCGCGTCGCCGAAGGTCTCCTGCGCGGCGCGCGCCCGCTTCATGTAGAAGCCGATGTCGTACTCGTCGGTCATGCCGATGCCGCCGTGCATCTGCACCGCCTCGTTGGTAGCGAGTTTCACAACCTCGCCGGCCTTGGCCTTGGCGAGCGAGGCGAACATCGCGGCGGTCGTATCGCCCGAATCGAGCGCCTGCAGCGCCCGCAGCGTCGCCGAGCGCACCAGCTCGATTTCGCAGAACAGATGCGCGGCGCGGTGCTGGAGCGCCTGGAAGGTGCCGATCTTCACGCCGAACTGTTCGCGCTGCTTCAGGTAATCCACCGTCACCTTGAAGCTTTCGCCCGAGACGCCGAGCATCTCGGCGGCGAGGCAGGCGCGGCCGACGTCGAGCACCTTTTCCAGCGCCGGCCAGCCGCCGTCGACCGCGCCGAGCACATCGG
>JADCGM010000409.1 GCA_020249025.1 Alphaproteobacteria bacterium | reverse complement strand
TGGTCGGCGCATGCAGGGTGAGCCGATCGGGATCGACAAGGTTGAGATCGGCCTTCAGCCCCGGCGCGATCCGCCCGCGGTCGCCGAGACCGAGCGCCGCCGCCGGCCGCCCGGTCAATGCGGCGATCGCGGCTTGCGGAGACAGCCGCTCGGCCGCCGCCGCGTCGCGCACCCAGCGCGTCAGCAGATAGGTCGGGTAGCTGGCGTCGCAGATCATACCGTAATGCGCGCCGCCGTCGCCGAGCGCGACCACCGTCTGCGGGTGTGCCAGCATCGTCCGCATCGCCTCGGCGCTGTTGTTCCGGTAGTTCGCGCCGGGCAGGTAAAGGATGGCGCGGCCGTCGCGCTCCAGGAGCAGGTCGTAGGCGACCTCCTCCGGCCGCCGGCCCTCGCGCGCCGCGCGCACGTCGATGCGCTCCTCGAGCGGCGGCTCGTAGTTGGGCGGGTCGCCGAGCGGATAGGCGTAGACCGAATTGCGCACCTGGCTGACGAACACCGGATTGGGGTCGTCGGGCTGCTCCGAAAGCAGCTTTTCGCGCAGCGCCGGATCGCGCAGCGCGCGCACCTTCTGATCGAGCGGCAGGTCGGCGAGCGGACGGAAGCTCGGGTGCAGCGAGAAGGTGTGGAAGCTGAGATCGAGGCCGTAGAGAACGCCCACCGGGCGCGGATAGATCTGCCCGCGGATCGGCAGGCCGGCGGCCGCCGTCTCGTCGAGCCAGTCCAGCGCCTCCCGCCAGGAATCGCGGGCGCTGTTGGTGACCTCGAGCAGTGTGAACGACAGCGGCCGGCCCGAGCGCACGGCGAGCCGGCGCATCAGCGCCAGTTCGGGCTGCACGTCGCCGAACACTTCAGGGATAAGCTGGAACACGCCGGAACCCGCATCGCGCAGCCCGTCGGCGAGCGCCATCAGCTCGTCCTCTTCGGAATGAAGGCTGGGCGCGAGCTCGCCGGCGCGGGTGCGGTGGATGATGTTGCGCGAGGTCGTCACTCCGAGCGCGCCGGCGCGGATCGCCTCGGTGGTCAGCCGCCGCATCTCGGCGAGATCGTCGGCGGTCGGCGCCTCGCGCTCGGCGCCGCGCTCGCCCATCACATAGACGCGAAGCGCCGAGTGCGGGAGCTGGGTCGCGACATCGATGTCGAGGGTGCGCGTCGACAGCGTGTCGAGATAGTCGGGGAAGGTTTCCCACGTCCATGGTAGCCCCTCGGTCATCACCACCTCGGGGATGTCCTCGACGCCTTCGAGCAGGCGGACGAGCATGTCGTGATGCTCGGGACGACACGGCGCGAAGCCGACGCCGCAATTGCCCATCACCGCAGTCGTCACGCCATGGTTCGACGAGGGGGCCATCCGGGTCTCCCACGTCGCCTGCCCGTCATAATGGGTGTGGACATCGACGAAGCCGGGCGTCAGCCAGCGGCCGTCGGCGCGGATCTCCTCATTCCCCCGCCCCTCGACCCGGCCGGTGGCGACGATGCGCCCGTCCTTGACCGCGACATCGCCGCTGACCGGCGGCGCGCCGGTGCCGTCGAAGATCGTCGCATCACGGATGACGGTGTCGAAGCTGGCCATGGCGACCCTTCCCGGCTGTCTGAGCCCCTGCAGTGTCGCCGCCCGGCCCAGCCGCGCAACCGCTCGAAACAGAGAAGTGGTCAGCGCGGGATTCGCGACTTGGCGGGGCGGGCGGTCTCGGGAGGGGAAGTGGCGGTGCCGTCAGTCGAGCGCGAACTTGTCTCCGGCCAGAAGGCCTGCGGTCCGAACCGGCTGCATCCGGACGGGTCCGTACCGCTCCTCGCGGGTGAGATTGATGGGTGGCTGGCTGGTCATGAACCCTGGATAGGGCGCGAACGGGAAAGTCCCCGCCCACTTGAGATGTTGCTGATTGTTGGAGCGGCACCGCAGCGCCGAAAAGATCAGCTGAACATCATCAAACTGCGCCTGGAGCTTGTCGATGGTCGCCGACGCCGGGTCATCGACAAGACGCCGATTGCGGTTGTTGACCGGGGCTGGATGGCTTGCTCACGAGCGATGTCGCATCCCTCCGCTACTTCCGGCCCCCTTTGGCCATCGCGACGGCTGGCTCCGATGGCGATGCCGAAACAAGCGCGAGGTCGACTTCCGACAAGGTGCGCTGAGCCGTAATGAACCGGCGCCCGTCGGGGCTGAGTGCGGGTGCCGAATAGAAGTTGAGGCCCGGCAGATTGGCCACGACAGATTCGCGTCCGCCTGCCGCCGTCAGCCGCAGCTCGCCATCGGATGCCGTGGTGCGCGTAACGAACAGCAGGCCTTGGGGCGATGCCACCCAGAGATAGGGGTCCCTATCGAAGCGTCCCGAATAGAGCGTCGTCAGCTTCCGGCTGGCAAAGCCGTATTGGTCAATGCGGGATGTGACGAGGTCTCCCAGCAGCAGACCGCTACCGTCGTACGCCAACCGGACGAGAGGGTAGCCGGACAGACCTAACGAAGACCGCAATCCGGTCACGAGGTCATGGCGCCAGACCTGCCAGCCGTTCGGACCATTCTCGGCGTAGGCGATCGAGCGGCCATCAGGCAGCCAGACCGGCGAGTTCTTGGAGAGCGGACTGTCGACCACGGCTGTCTCGAACCCGGTTGCGAGATCGAGCTGCCGGATCGATGCCTGGCCATCAAGGCCGACAACGAAATACAGCAGCGAGCGACCGTCTG
>JADCGM010000408.1 GCA_020249025.1 Alphaproteobacteria bacterium | reverse complement strand
GCGAGCGCTGCCGACAGCGCCAGCCACAGCCAGGCCGCATCGGGCGGCGGCGCGCCGACGACGGCCGCGACCGGCGCCAGCAGCGCGGCCGGAATCAGCGCGCCGAGCAGGATGACGATCGCCGGCCCGTCCTTGGCCGCGCGCCCGCGCAGCAGCACCAGCGACATCGCCCAGGTCGCGCCCGCGAGCAGCATCACGACGATGCCGATGGTGCGCTGCGGTGTGTCCTCCGACGGCGGCGCGCCCTGCGTCGTCACCAGCACGCCGGCAAAGCCGATGACGGCGGCGACAAGGCTCGTCAGCCGCGGCCGCTCGCCGAGGAAGGCCCAGGCCATGAACGGGATGATCAGCGGCGCGACGAAGCTCAGCGTCACCGCCTCGGCCAGCGGCAGCACCGTCAGCGCCCAGAAGAAGCTTGCCGCCGAAATTGCGCCCATGGTGCCGCGCAGCCCGTGCGCGCGCCACACGTCGCGGGTCAGCGCCGGGCGGCCGGCGGCGAACCAGATCGGCAGCGCGATGAGGGCGGTCAGCACGGACCGCAGGAAAGTCGAGGTCATCGGCTCGGCCATCGAGACGATGTGCTTCATTACCGCGTCCATGACGCAAAGCACGCCGACCCCGAGGGTGGCGACGAGCAGCGGCGGGGCGGAGCGGGCGGCGGACATGACCGGGGCTGCGTCGCAACTCCGGCGGGCGGGGTCAACCCCGCCCCTTCACCCGCGTGACGTCAGCGAGCGCGACAGCGCGAAGTCGGCGGTGACGAAGAACCAGTAGCTGAACCGCCAGCGCAGCCGGTTCCACGGGGTCGCCAGCTCGCGGTAGGCGCGTGGATCGACGGTATCGGAGCGCTCCCACTCGCGCGCGAACAGCTCGCGCATCGCGGCGGCGAACGCCGCATCCTCGATCCGCAGCATGACTTCCAGATTGAGATAGAGGCTGCGCATGTCGAAATTGCCCGAGCCGATGTAGACCGCATCGTCGGCGACGATGAGCTTGGCGTGGAGCGCGCGCGGCTGGAACTCGGCGATCCGCACCCCGCGCCGCAGCAGCGAGCCATAGGTCGCCCAGGCCGCATCGCGCGACAGCGGCACATCGGTCTTGCCGGCGGTGATCAGCTTCGCCTCGCCGCGCTGCGCGATGCGGCCGATCATGCGCAGGAAGCGCAGGTTGGGCGCGAAATAGCCCATGATCATCTCGAGCCGCGAAGCGTGGGCAAAGTCGGCGCGGACCTGACGCGCATAGGGACTGATCCGCCGCGACGGCCCGCCGAAGATCCAGCGCAATGCCCCGTCCCCCTGCGTCAGCGCCGGTAGTATCCGCCGCAGCTGCCAGATGCGGCTCCGCTTCTGGGTGATCCAGTTGAACAGCCGGTCGTAATAGCGCGCCAGATGCGCCGCCTGCGGCCCGGCGATCTCCAGCCCGAGGTCGCGCCAGCTGTCGGGCCGGTGCGGGTCGAAATAGGGATCGGCGACGTTGAAGCCGCCGACGATCGCGCGCTGGCCGTCGGCGATCGCCATCTTCTGGTGGTTGCGCAGGAGGAAGCGCCGCCCCCAGTGCGGGTGGAAGCGGCAGAAGCCCGCTCCGGCGTCGGTCAGCGGGTCGAAGAAGGCGGCCGGCGTGTCGCCGCTGCCGAAACCGTCGACCGCCAGCTGCACCTTCACGCCGCGCTTCGCCGCGGCGACCAGCCGGTCGCGCAATTCGGTCCCGCGCGCATCGTCGGCGAAGATGTAAAAGAACAGCCGGAGCGATTCCGTCGCCCCTTCGACGAGCTCGACGAGCGCCGGCCACGCCTGCGGCCCGTCGGGAAGCAGGCGGACGCTGTGGCCCGCAACCTCGAAAACTGCCGTCTCGCCCGTCATCGACACCTCGTAACGGCTGCGAGCCGATTGCGCTCCATGACGCTCCTCCCTATCAAGGCGCGGTTGGCGCGGGGACCGAGGGGGTCGCACCTAGCCCGCGCATTTGTGGGAGGCACAAATTGGGCAGCATTCTCGAAAAGCTCGGATCGGCGTTCGTGCTGGGTCTCATCCTCATGGCGGTGGTCGTGTTCGGCTTCCACGGGCCGGCGGCGAGTGACAACGCCATCGCGTTCGGCCAGGCGGTCATCCGCTACGTTCACGTCTTCCTCGGCATCCTCTGGATCGGCCTGCTCTACTACTTCAACTTCGTGCAGATCCCGACGATGCCCAAGGTCCCGGCCGAACTGAAGCCGGGCGTCAGCAAGTATATCGCGCCGGCCGCGCTGTTCTGGTTCCGCTGGGCGGCCGCCGGCACCGTGGTCGTCGGCCTGATCCTCGCGATGCACCTCGGCTACATGTCCGAGGCGCTGACGCTGCAGCCGGGCTTCCAGCTCATCGGCGTCGGCATGTGGCTCGGCCTCATCATGGCGTTCAACGTCTGGTTCATCATCTGGCCGAACCAGAAGAAGGCGCTCGGCCTCGTCGAGGCTGATGCCGATACCAAGGCGAAGGCGGCGCGCGTCGCGATGCTGACCAGCCGCACGAACTTCGTGCTCTCGCTGCCGATGCTCTACGCGATGGCCGCCTATCAGACGATCCCGGCCTGACCGGTCGGCAACGGTTGCGAAAGGGCGGGGCCGCAAGGCTCCGCCCTTTTCGTTTGCCTGCCGCCTGCGCTACAGCCCTCGCATGGTCGAAACAGTCCGCTCCCCGCTGGCGCCCGCGCGCTTCCCCGATCTGCCCGATGTCGCAGGCGTCCGCCTCGCGGTCGCCCGCGCCGGCTACAAGGCGTGGGACCGCACCGATCTGACGCTCGCCGAATTCGCGCCCGGGACGACCGTCGCGGGGGTGACGACCCGTTCCAAATGCCCCTCGCCCGAGGTCGACTGGTGCCGCAAGGCGCTGCCGCAGGGGTCGGCGCGAGCACTCGTGGTCAATGCCGGCAACTCGAACGCCTTCACCGGCGGCAAGGGGATCGCGGCGGTTCAGGGCGTGCTCGATGCGGCGACGGCCGCGGTCGGCTGCGCGGCCGACGAGGTGTTCGTCGCCTCGACCGGCGTCATCGGCGTGCCGCTACCCCTCGACAAGGCGCGCGCCGGCCTTGCCGCCGCCTTCGCCAAGCTGAAGGCCGGCAGCGTCGCCACCTGGGAGGACGCCGCCGCCACGATCATGACCACCGACACCTTCCCCAAAGGCGCGTCGGCGACCGCAGTCGTCGATGGGCGCACGGTGACGGTGGTCGGCATCGCCAAGGGCTCGGGCATGATCGCGCCCGACATGGCGACGATGCTCGCCTTCGTCTTCACCGACGCCACCGTTGCCGCCCCTGCGCTTCAGGCGATGCTGTCGGCCGCGACCGAGGCGAGCTTCAACTGCACGACGGTCGATGGCGACACCTCGACAAGCGACACGCTGCTTGCCTTCGCCACCGGCGCGGCGGGCAATGCGCCCGTGACCGGCGCGAGCAGCGCCGGCCACGATGCGCTCGCCGCAGCCATTCGCGCCGTCTGCCTCGATCTCGCGCAGCAGGTGGTGCGCGACGGCGAGGGCGCGCAGAAGTTCATCACCGTCGAGGTGACGGGCGCCGAAAGCGACGCTGCGGCCAAGCGCATCGCGCTCAGCATCGCCAACTCGCCGCTGGTGAAGACCGCGATCGCCGGCGAGGACGCCAACTGGGGCCGGGTCGTGATGGCGGTCGGCAAGGCCGGCGAAGCTGCCGACCGCGACCGGCTGTCGATCCGCTTCGGCTCGACGCTCGTGGCGCGCGAGGGGCTGGCGGTCGAGGGCTATGACGAGGCCCCGGTCGCGGCCCATCTGAAGGGGCGCGAGAT
>JADCGM010000407.1 GCA_020249025.1 Alphaproteobacteria bacterium | reverse complement strand
TCGAACAGGTGGGCGAAGCCGGTCTTGCCGGCCGGCTCGTCCTTGGAGCCGATGTGATACCAGACCGAGACGGCGACGATCGGCGCCTTGCGATCGGTGTGGATCACGACCCGCAGGCCATTGGGCAGCGTGAACTGTTCGAACGGGATGTCGACCGCCTTGACCAGCGCGGACACCGGCGCGGGCTGCGTGGCGGGGGCGGCGAAGGCGGGCGCGGCGAGCGCGATGAGCGGCGCGGCGAGCAGGGCGCGCAGACGGAACTTCATGCGGATGACACCTCGATCCGGGGGCTGGATGACAGGCGGACTATGCCGTAGCGGCGGTCACGGTCAACCGGAAGGCGGCCGGCTCTCGCCGCGGCGGTCCCGCAGCTCGGCGCGATGATGAACCCAGCGCAGCACCATCCCGGCGATCGACAGCAGGACGCCGCCCGCGAGGCTGGCATGGCGCAGCGGCTCGGGCCCCCAATCGCCCCAGCCCGCCGCGATGCCGAGCAGAAGCACACTGATGATGGACAGAATGTAGCCGATGCCCTGCACGCAGCGGACAACGGCGCGGCGGGCATCACGGTTTCGCTACGCCTGCGCGGGGCCGAACGGGATCACCGCGGCGAGCGCGGCGGCCGGCGGCGCATGGGCGCGCGGCGCCCCCTGCCGGTGCAGCCAGAGATCGCGCACCATCTCGGCCTGCTGCTCGATGCCGTAGCGGCGGAACGGGCGGCCGGGGACGAGCCGATAGCGGTACCGCGCCAGCGGGCCGCGCGCGAGCGGGAGACGCACGCCCTGGCGGTGCTGCCAGACGTGGACGAGCTCGTGGACGATGAGCGCGCGCAGCGGCAGCGGCGCGATGCTGAAATCCTCGCGCCAGAGATCGCCGTCGGGGTGGAACCAGAGGTGGCCGTCGGGCGCCATGACGACGCGGCGCGGCTGGAACGGCCACCAGCAGCCGCGGCGGAAAGTCAGGCCGTCGGGGGAGAGCGCATCGCCGAACACGGCTGCGATCATCGCCCGCTCGCCCGCTCTGGCGACGCGGACGGTGTCGCGGGCAAGGCTGCGGCGGGATCGGAACAGCGGCATCGCCGTGACATGGCGCGGCCTGCCGTCATGCGCCAGCCCCGCTGGACGAAACGTCGACCCCGTCTCCCGAAAATCTCCACAATTCCGCGAAATTCTGCAGGCTATGGCCGACGCTCTCATTCTTATCGCGGAAGACGAGCCGCAAATCCGCGCCATCCTCGACGCTTATTTCGTGCGCGAAGGCTTCCGCACCGTCACGGCCGAGGACGGGCCGACTGCGCTTCAGCATCACCAGATGCTCGCGCCCGATCTCGTCGTCCTCGACGTCAAGCTGCCCAAGGCCGACGGCTTTGAGGTGCTCGGCGAAATCCGCCGCCGCGGCGAGACGCCGGTCATCATGGCGACCGCACTCGACGAGGACCTCGACAAGCTGGCGGCGCTGCGGATGGGGGCGGACGACTATGTCGTGAAGCCGTTCAATCCGCTCGAGGTGGTGGCGCGCGCCCGCGCTGTGCTGCGGCGCGGGCGGCGCGAGGCGGCGAGCATCAAGCGGCGCGGCCCGCTCGAGATCGACACCGCGGCGCATGCGGTGGTGGTCAACGCCGGCGACCGGCGCACCCTGCTCGATCTGACGCTCACCGAGTACCGCCTGCTCGCCCATATGATCGAATGGCCGACGCGTAGCTGGACTCGCGGCGAGCTTCTCGACGCCTGCATGCCCGACAGCGACGCGCTCGAACGGACCGTCGACAGCCATGTCAGCAACCTCCGCCGCAAGCTGGAGGCGGCGGGCGCTGTCGGACTGCTCGGCAGCGTTCGCGGGATTGGCTGGCGGCTGTTCGCGCCTTGAGGGTTTTCGCGCGCTTCTGGATCCGCTTGGCACTGCTGACGGCAGCGACGTCCGTGGTCGTGATCGCGGTGACGCTTGCGACGTTATCCACCTATGTATCGGTGGTCGAAGGCGGCATCAAGCAGGCCATGAGCCCCGCCGAAGTCGCCGAGCTCGAGCGGCTTGAGGCGATCCAGAACGACGACTTCCGCCGCCTGACCGATGACGAGGTCCTGACGCTCAACCGGCTTTACGCCCGTTACGAGCGCGAGCCGTCGCGCGTCGAGCTGACGCTGATCTTTGCGATCACCGGACTGTTCGGCGTGGCTGCAGCGACCGCGATCTCGGTGCTGTTCGCGCGGCGGGTGACGCGGCCCATCGAGGCGGTGGCGGCCGCGGCCCGGCAGATCCGCGAAGGCGATCTGTCGGCGCGCGCGGTGGTGAGGGGGGCGGCCGCCGGCGCGGAGATCGCGGTGCTTATCGACGACTTCAATGCGCTCGCCTCGGGTCTCCAGGTCGCCGAGCGGCGGCTACGCGAGGACGCCGCCGCGCTGGCGCATGAGCTGCGCACGCCGCTGACCGTGCTGACCGGGCGCATCCAGGCGCTGTCCGACGGCGTGTTCGAGCCGAGCCCGCAGGAGTTCGCCCTGCTGCAGTCGCAGGTCGGCCTGCTGACCCGGATCGTCGAGGACCTGAAGATGGTGACGCTCGCCAAAGCGGGCCAGCTCGTCATCCGCCCCGAGCCGGTTGACCTTGCGGTCATCGCGGAGGACACGCTGAAGGCGTTCGCGGGACGGCTCGACGCCGCCGGGATGGCCGTGCGCCGCGCCGCCTTTGCCCCCGCGCCGGTGCTCGCCGACGTCGCCCGCGTGCGCCAGATCGTCCAGATCCTGCTTGAGAATGCGATCGTTCACGCCCGGTCGGGCGGCGTCGTCGAGCTCGAGACCGGGATCAGCGGACGGCGGGCGTTCCTGCGCGTGCTCGATCGCGGCCCTGGGCTGCCCGAGGGCCCGCCCGCCGAACTGTTCGAACCGTTCACCCGCGGCGACGCCTCGCGCAATCGCGCCACCGGCGGCAGCGGACTCGGCCTTGCCGTCGCCGCCGCCATCGCCCGCGCCCACGGCGGCGCGACGATCGCGGCGAACCGGCCGGGGGGCGGCGCGGATATCCGGCTCGACATGCCGGCCCGAAAAACAACCTGAGGCGCGATCCTCCACACAATCTGGGGAAAGCATGCACCGCCGCCCGACGCGGCCGGAGCACAAGGCTTTCGCGCCGTCAGCAACGACCGCGTTCAGAATCAGGAGCTTTCGATGACCCGCCTTCTCACCATCGCGCTTGCCGCCACCACCGCGGCGCTCGCCGCCGCCCCCGCCTTCGCCCAGGATAGCGAGCCGCGGACCGGCATCTACGCCGTCGTCCGCGGCGGCCTCGTCGATGACAGCAACCTCAAGTTCAAGGGCAACAATCCGGCGACAAGCCGCCTGCAGTCCGAAACCGACCTGAAGCGCGGCTTCACCGGCGAGATCGGCGCCGGCCTCAACTTTGGGAACTTCCGCCTGGAGACGACCTTCGGCTACGGCAAGACCAGCCTCGATGTGGGCAAGGCCCAGGCCGGCGGCTTCACCGCCAGCGGCCGCGCTCGCCAGCTGACCTTCGACACCAGCGGTTATGTCGAGCTCCCGATCGGCAGCGTCGTGCGGCCGTTTCTCGGCGGTGGCATCGGCCTGGCGCGGGTCAACGGGGAGCTGAGCCGGGTCACCGGGACCCCCGCGGTCGGCAGCCGGTTCGACGACAAGGACTGGGGCTTCCGCTGGCACACCGATGTCGGCATCGGCTTCCAGGTCACGCCGTCGACCGTGCTCGAAGTGTCGGGCCGGTACGAGCAGACGAGCGGACTGAAGTTCTCGGGGACCACCGCCGGGACGGCCGCGACCTTCCGGCCCAAGCTGCAGAGCCGGTCGGTGCTTTTCGGCCTGCGTCAGGCCTTCTGAACGGCTGCGGGACGGCGCCCCCTTCGCCGTTCCGCCCGTCCGGCCGCCGCCGACGCCACGTCCTTCGCCCTACGGGACGTCGCGGTTGCGGCGGCCGGCAACCTCGCAAGCCCTTCCCCACTGGCGGAGACCGGCCGTGATCTCGATCGCCCGCAAGACCCTTCTCCACGATTGGAAGCGCTATCTGGCCGCCATCGTCGCGCTCGCTTTCTCCGGGCTGCTGATGCTGGTCCAGGTCGGACTGCTGTACGGCATGTTCGGCTCGATCACGGTGCTCGTCGACAACGGTTCGGCCGATCTGTGGGTGACGTCGCGCGGGGCGCAGGGGCTCGACGCCTCCGCGGGAGTCCCCCAGCGCTATGAAGGCCGCTTCTGGATGCATCCCGACGTCGTCGACGTTCGCCCGCTCGCTTACGGGGGCGGCGACTGGCGCAAAGGCGACGTCCGCAAGCCGGTCATGCTCTACGGGCTCGACCTGCGTCCCGGCGCGCTCGCCGCGCCCAAGGGGTTGTCCGACGGGCTCGTCGCCGCTCTTGCCGAGCCCGGCGCCGTCATCGTCGATCGCAGCGACCTGGCCGGGCTGGGCGTCGAGGTCGGCGACAGCGCCGAGATCAATCGCCAACGGGTCCGCATCGTCGGCGCCGTCAGTGGCTATCGCGGGATGCTCGCCGCCAATGTGTTCGCCAGCGCCGCGACGCTGCGCCAGCTCGGGGCCGCGCCCGCCGGCGACCCGCCCTTCTACATGATCCGGCTCCGGCCCGACGCGGATACGCGGACGGTCGCGCGGGATTTGCAGCCGCGCGACGGCGCGGCGGCCTATTCGGTCTGGCGGGCCGCCGACCTGTCGAAGGCCACGCACGCCGAATGGATGGCAGGCTCCGGATCGGGCGCAGCCTTCGCCTTCTCGGCGGTGATCGCGCTGATCATCGGGGCGGGCGTCACCAGCCAGACGCTGCGCGGCGCGACGCTCGCCTCGCTGCGCGAGTTCGCGGCGCTGCGCGCGCTTGGTATCGGCATCGGGCGGCTGCGTCGCGTGCTGCTCGAACAGGCGCTGTGGACGGGGGCTATGGGCCTCGCGGCGAGCGCCGCCATGCTTGGCGTGGTCGCCCTCGTCTGCGCCGCCGCCGGCGTGCCCATCGCCTTCCCGCCATCCGTGGTGGCTGCGGTGGCGGCCTGCCTCATGGCGATCGCGCTGCTGTCGGGCGTGGCCTCGCTCGGCGTGCTTTACCGGTCGCAACCGGCGGATCTGCTGCGATGACGCCGCCGCCGGACACCCCCTCGATCGTCGCCT
>JADCGM010000406.1 GCA_020249025.1 Alphaproteobacteria bacterium | reverse complement strand
GGAAGGGCCGGGCGCAACCTGTCGGGAAGGGGGGTGGGGGAGGTTCAGAGATGGGGCGGCAGTTCGAACCTCACCTCACCCTTACCCTCTCCCTCAAGGAGAGGGAGGCCCAGGCGTTGGGCGAGGCTGACGGCCTGCGAACCTGGCCCAAAGGTCAAAGTCCCCCTCTCCTTGATGGAGAGGGTAAGGGTGAGGTGAGGCCGCCGCCGCCCCAACGCCTCCGAATGGACCCTACTTCGGCTCGCTATGCAGCCACGCCGCATGCCGCGGCGCGGTCTTGGTCTGGCTCCACTCCTCGAGCATCAGCGGCGCAAGGCGCTTCAGTTCGGCGTGCTGCTCGGGCGTGCCGATATTGCAGGCGAGCTCGAGGCGATGGCCGTTGGGGTCGAAGAAATAGATCGACTTGAAGATGCCGTGATAGGTCGGGCCGATCACGTCGATGCCCTGCGCCTCGATGTGCGCCTTGGCGGCGAGCAGCGCCTCCATCGACGGGACCTCGAAGGCGAGGTGCTGGACCCAGGCCGGGGTGTTCGTGTCGCGCCCCATCTCGGGCTGGTTCGGCAGCTCGAAGAAGGCCAGCACATTGCCGCCGCCGGCGTCGAGGAAGATGTGCATGTAGGGGTCGTAGGCCCCGGTCGAGGGCACATGGTCCTCGGAGAAGGCGGTGGTGAACTCCATGCCGAGCACGCGGCGGTACCAGTCCGCCGTCTCCTTGGCGTCCTTGCAGCGGTAGGCGACATGGTGGATGCGCGACAGCGCGAAGGGCGGGGTCATTCCGCCGCCTCCGTCGCCGGGATCGCGCCGCGCTTGAGCTGGTCGCGCTCGATCGACTTGAACAGTGCGGTGAAGTTGCCCTCGCCGAAGCCCTCGTCCTTCTTTCGCTGGATGAACTCGAAGAACACCGGACCGATCTGCGTCTCGGAGAAGATCTGCAGGAGCAGTCGCGGGTCGCCCTTCTCGGTCGAGCCGTCGAGCAGGATGCCGCGCTTCTGGAGCTCGTCGGCCGGCTCGCCGTGCCCGGGGAGGCGCTCGTCGAGCATCTCGTAATAGGTGGCGGGCGGCGGGCTCATGAACGGGGTGCCGCGCTGCTTGAGGTCGTCCCAACCGGCGATGAGGTCATCGCAGGCGAAGGCGATGTGCTGGATGCCCTCGCCATTGTAGGCGCGGAGGAACTCCTCGATCTGGCCGCCGCCGCCCTTGCCCTCCTCGTTGAGGGGGATGCGGATCTTGCCGTCGGGGGCGGTCATCGCGCGGCTCGTCAGGCCGGTGTACTCGCCCTTGATGTCGAAGTAGCGGATCTCGCGGAAGTTGAAGATGCGCTCGTAGAAGCGCGCCCAGTGATCCATGCGGCCGCCGTAGACGTTGTGGGTCAGGTGGTCGATCACCGTGAAGCCCGCGCCGCGCGGGTTGCGCTCGACGCCCTCCAGATATTCGAAGTCGATGTCGTAGATGGTCAGGCCGCCACCCGACGCCGCGCCTTCGTAGCGGTCGACGAGATAGACGATGGCGCCGCCGATGCCGCGGATCGCGGGGATGCGCAGCTCCATCGGCCCGGTCCGGGTCTCGACCGGCTCGGCCCCGCGCGCCAGCGCTTCCTCATAAGCGACCTTCGCATTCCTGACGCGGAACGCCATCCCGCACGCCGACGGGCCATGCTCGGCGGCGAAATAGGCCGCCGGCGACTTCGGCTCGTAGTTGGCGATGAGGTTAATCGAGCCCTGTCGCCACAAATCCACGTCCTTCGAGCGGTGGCGGGCGACGCAGGTGAAGCCCATGCGCTCGAAGACCGGCTCGAGCAGGCCCTTCTCGGGAGCGCAGAATTCGACGAATTCGAAGCCGTCGAGGCCGAGCGGGTTCTCGAAGAGGTCGGGCATGGGGCAGCCTTTCGCGGACGTCAGGTGGTAACAATCGATACCATATAATCCGCATTGCCGGAGTGGTGTCAATTGTTACCATGTGGTCATGACCAACCAAACGCTCCGGCTCCGCGAATTCCTCCCCTACCGGCTCTCGTTCACCTCGAACCTCGTCAGCGAGCGCATCGCAGGAGTTTACGCAGCGCTGTTCGGCCTGAGCATTCCGGAATGGCGGCTCGTGGCGGTGATCGCGGAGGAGGGCCGGACGACGCAGCAGGCGATCGGGGTCTTCACCGGCATGGACAAGGTGACGGTCAGCCGGGCCGCGATCGCGCTGGTCGACCGCGGCCTGGTCACGCGGAGCCCGAATCCCGACGACAAGCGCTCGCATCTCCTGTCGCTGTCGCCCGCGGGGCGTGACCTATACGCGACCGTGGCGCCCAAGGCGCTGGAGATGGAAGCGGAGATCTTCAGCTGCCTGACCGCTGGCGAGCGGCGGGCGCTGGCCGGGTTCCTCGAACGGATCGACGCCGCGGTGATCGGAGACTGACAGGACGGAGAGCGTTGCGCAGGCGTCTCGGCCTGCTAGCCTGCGGCCCAGCCTGATGGAGGATCCCCAATGCGCTGCCTGTTGCTTGCCTTCTCGCTCCTCATGTCGACCGCGGCGCAGGCCGAGACCGTTGTTGTCACTGCCGACCGGATGGTTGACGTGCTCGCCGGCAAGGTCGTCAGCAAGCCTGTTGTGGTCGTCACCGACGGCCGAATCGTTGCAGTGTCCAGTGGTGGCCAGCCGGCACCTGTCGCGCCGGAGGGCGCGCGCCGCGTCGACCTGCCGGGCATGACGATCCTTCCGGGCCTGATCGACATGCATGTTCATCTGTCGAGCGTGCCGGAGATCGGCGGGTACAATTACCTGCAGTATTCGGACTCGGTCTGGACCGTCGCGGCCGCGGAGAACGCCAAGAAGATGCTCGCGGCCGGATTTACGACCATCCGGAACGTCGGTGCCGACTTCTATGCCGACATCGGTGTCCGCGATGCGGTCGATATCGGGATCATCCACGGCCCGCGCGTGATCGGCGCAGGATATGCGCTCGGTGCGACCGGCGGGCACTGCGACAGCACCTTCTTCCCGCCGTCGATGGATCAGAAGAGCCCGGCGCTGGTCGACAGTGTCGAGCAGGGGCGCCAGCGCGTGCGCGAGCAGCGCAAGGCGGGCGCGCAGGTCATCAAGGTCTGCGCGACCGGCGGCGTCTTCTCGCGCAATACCGAGCCCGGCCAGCAACAGATGACCGAGGCCGAATTGCGGGCCATCGCAGAGGAAGCCCATATGTGGGGCCTGAAGGTCGCCGCACACGCGCACGGCGCCGCCGGCATCAAGGCCGCGATCCGCGGCGGCATCGACACGATCGAACACGCCAGCCTCATCGACGACGAGGGCATCAAGCTCGCCAGGGAGCGCGGCACCTATCTGTCGATGGACATCTACAACAGCGAATACACGCAGGCCGAAGGCGCCAAGAACGGCGTGCTTGAGGACAATCTCCGCAAGGATCGCGAGATCGCGCAGGTGCAGCGGGACAACTTCCGCAAGGCCGTCCAGGCCGGCGTGAAGATGGTCTACGGCACGGACGCGGGCGTCTATCCGCACGATCAGGTCGCGCGCCAGTTTGCCTGGATGGTCCGCTATGGCCAGACGCCGATGCAGGCGATCCAGTCGGCGACGTCGGTCGCCGCCGAGGCGCTCGGGCGGACGGCTGATCTCGGCGCGATCGCGCCGGGTCGCTACGGTGACATCGTGGCGGTTGCCGGCGATCCGACCAGCGATGTGCGCCTTCTCGAAAAGGTCGCCTTCGTCATGAAGGGCGGCAAGGTCGAGAAGGGCGTGAAGTAATGCCAGCCTGACGGCTCCGCGCCCCCTGTTGACCTGAGCCCGGCGGGCGCGTATAGGCGCGCCTCGCTTGCAGACCCGGGGTTCCGGCTCCGGTCTGGTTGCGAATGAAATTGCACAGCGATGTGTGAGGTCCGGCATCGGAGCCATCGAGCTACCGGCCGCGCCACACCCTGGCAGCCGCCCTCCGGGCGGCGTTTTGCCATGGCGCATGTTTGCGGTGCCGGTGAGATTTGGCCGTTCCGGCGGCCGCAGAAGGTTCGAGGCTTTAGAACGCATGCCGACGATCAACCAGCTGATCCGCAAGGGTCGTGAGCCGCAGAAGGCGCGTGAGACCGCGCCGGCGCTTCAGTCGAATCCGCAGAAGCGTGGTGTGTGCACCCGCGTCTACACGACGACCCCGAAGAAGCCGAACTCGGCGCTCCGCAAGGTCGCCAAGATCCGCCTGACCAACGGCTTCGAGGTCATCGGCTATATCCCGGGCGAAGGCCATAACCTGCAGGAGCACTCGGTTGTGCTCATCCGTGGCGGCCGCGTGAAGGACCTTCCGGGCGTCCGCTATCACGTGCTGCGCGGCGTGCTCGACACGCAGGGCGTCAAGGACCGCAAGCAGAGCCGTTCGAAGTACGGCGCCAAGCGGCCGAAGTAACCGGGCGGGGCGCAAGCCCCGCGTAGAGTTGTCCCGGCCTTCGAGCCGGGGTGCAGAACCAAGAGAGTTAGAGGACTTTCGATATGTCCCGTCGTCGTCGCCCAGAAAAGCGCGAGATCCTGCCCGATCCCCGGTTCGGGGATGTCACCCTCACCAAGTTCATGAACATGGTGATGCAGCAGGGCAAGAAGTCGGTCGCCGAGAACATCGTGTACGGTGCGCTCGATTCGATCGAGCAGCGCACCCGCCGCGAGCCGATCGGCGTCTTCCACGACGCGCTCAACAACGTCCGCCCGATGATCGAGGTCCGCAGCCGTCGCGTCGGTGGTGCGACCTACCAGGTCCCGGTCGAGGTTCGTCCGGAGCGTTCGCAGGCGCTGGCCATCCGCTGGCTGATCGGCGCCGCCCGCAACCGTTCGGAGAACACCATGTCGGCGCGCCTGTCGGGCGAGCTCATGGACGCCGCGAACAACCGCGGGACCGCTGTCAAGAAGCGCGAGGACACGCACCGGATGGCCGAGGCCAACCGCGCCTTCTCGCACTATCGTTGGTAACAATCAGGCCTTAGGCGCGCCCGGTCGGCGACCGGCCCAGGAGTTCAGACCATGCCTCGCAGCCATCCGCTCGAGAAGTACCGCAATATCGGCATCATGGCCCACATCGATGCCGGCAAGACGACGACGACCGAGCGTATCCTTTACTACACCGGCAAGTCCTACAAGATCGGCGAAGTCCATGAGGGCACCGCCACGATGGACTGGATGGAGCAGGAGCAGGAGCGCGGCATCACGATCACGTCGGCCGCGACGACCTGCTTCTGGAACGACCACCGGATCAACATCATCGACACGCCGGGCCACGTCGATTTCACCATCGAGGTCGAGCGCTCGCTGCGCGTCCTCGATGGCGCGGTCGCCTGCTTCGACGGCGTTGCCGGCGTCGAGCCGCAGTCGGAGACCGTGTGGCGTCAGGCGGACAAGTACCGCGTGCCGCGCATGTGCTTCGTCAACAAGCTCGACCGCATGGGCGCCAACTTCGATCGCTGCGTGCAGATGATCAAGGACCGCCTCGGCGCGCGTCCGGCCGTCCTCTATCTCCCGATCGGCCTTGAGAGCGACTTCAAGGGTCTCGTCGATCTCGTCGAAAACCGCGCGATCATCTGGCTTGAGGAATCGCTCGGCGCGAAGTTCGAGTACACCGACATCCCGGCCGACCTGGCCGACGTCGCCGCCGCCGCCCGCGCCGAGCTCATCGAGCTCGCCGTCGAGCAGGACGACGACGTGATGGAGGCGTATCTCGAGGGCAACGAGCCGGACACCGCGACGCTCAAGAAGCTGATCCGCAAGGGCACGCTGGAGTTCGCGTTCGTCCCCGTGCTCTGCGGTTCGGCGTTCAAGAACAAGGGCGTCCAGCCCCTGCTCGACGCCGTCGTCGACTATCTGCCGTCGCCGCTCGACATCCCGGCCGTTCAGGGCGTCAAGCCCGGCACCGAGGACGCCGACACCCGCGAGGCCCGCGACGACGCGCCGTTCTCGGCGCTCGCGTTCAAGATCATGACCGACCCCTTCGTCGGTACGCTGACCTTCGCCCGCATCTACTCGGGCAAGCTCGAGAGCGCCTCGACCGTCCTCAACTCGGTCAAGGACAAGCGCGAGAAGGTCGGCCGCATGCTTCTGATGCACGCGAACGACCGCGAGGACATCAAGGAGGCTTACGCCGGCGACATCGTCGCGCTGGTTGGCCTCAAGGACACGACGACGGGCGACACGCTCTGCGCGCCGACCTCGGCGATCGTCCTCGAGCGCATGGAGTTCCCGGACCCCGTCATCGAGGTCGCGGTGGAGCCGAAGACCAAGGCCGACCAGGAGAAGATGGGCATCGCGCTCAACCGTCT
>JADCGM010000405.1 GCA_020249025.1 Alphaproteobacteria bacterium | reverse complement strand
GAACCGGGGGAGGGTAAGGGTGGGGGTGACTCAGGATGGAGCGCCACATGCGGGGAGTCCCGCCTCAGGACGCCGCGAACGTCAGCGCCTCGATCTTGTTGCCGTCGGGATCCCGGACGAAGGCGGCGTAGTAGTTCCCGTCATACTCCGGCCGCAGCCCGGGCGCGCCATCAGCCGTACCGCCGTGGCTGAGCGCGACCGCAAAGAAGGCGTCGACCGCTGCCCGATGCTCGACCTCGAACGCCACATGGACGCCGTTGCCGCCGGTTGCGGGCCGGCCGTCGGCGGGGCGGTTGAGACTGAAGACGGTGATGCCCGCGCCGTAGCCGACCGCCTCCTCCGTCGCCAGCGTGCAAACGAGGCCCAACTCCCGCATGACCGGGTCGTAGAACGCCCGCGCGCGCTCGGGATCGGCGGTTCCAAGGGAGACATGATGCAGCACGGCCGCTGCACCAACCGCCAGAGCCGCAACCGCGTTCCGTGGACAGCGTCGCAGCGCCTACCAGTGGAACGGCTCGACCGTCCGCCGCTCCGCCAGCAGGAACGCGTCGGCGACGAGGCGGAAGGGGGCGGCGTCCATGTCGCTCTCGCCCGCCGCGATGAGGTTGGCGAAGCGGGCGTAGAGGGCGGGGTATTCGCCGGGGGCGTCGGTGGGGATCGGCACCTCTCGGCCGTCGATGGCGAGCTTCGCGCCGCCCTCGGTAAGCCGCACGGTGCGGCCGGCGGCGGTGGCGATCTCGATGGTCCAGTGCTCGTCCGCGCGCGCCCGCCAGTCGAAGGCGGCGGTCCTGTCGCTGCCGGCCAAGGTCAGCTGCGCGGCGATCGGCATGGCGCGGTTGGCGGGAATCTCGACGGTCGCCGCCCGCACCGCCAGCTGCCCCGGCAGAAGCGCGGTCGCGATGGAGAGCGCGTTGATGCCGGGGTCGAAGACGCCGAAGCCGCCCGGCTGCCAGACCCAGTCCTGCCCCGGGTGCCAGCAGCGGACATCCTCGAACCATTCGATGCGCAGCCGCGTGACCTCCGCCCCGGCAAGCGCGACCCGCGCCGCCGCCACCGCGGGGGCCATGCGCGAATGCCACGTGGCGAAGGCGACCGCGCCGGGCGCGGCGGCAGCCGCCTCGATCCGCGCCAGCTCGCTCAGGGTCGCGGCCGGCGGCTTTTCGAGCATCACCGCCTTGCCCGCCGCCAGGCAATCGAGCGCGATGGCCGTGCGCGGCCCCGGCGGGGTGCAGATCGCGACCGCGTCAATCTCCGGCATGGCGGCGAGCATCTCGCGGTGATCGGTGAAGATGCGCGCCGCATGCGCCGCCCCCGCCCCGCGCTGGCTGGCGACGGCGACCAGCTCGAAGCGCGGGTCGGCGGCGATGGCGGGGACATGCTGGTCGGCGGCGATCTTGCCGAAGCCGATCAGGGCGATGCGGATGGTCATGGCGGCGGGACGCGCGACGGCCGCGCGCCGTTCCCTAAAGGCCCTTGAGGCCCGACCACACCCAGGCGGCGAGCGCGACGGCGAACGCCAGCGCGACGAGGCCGCGCCACGCTGGCGCACGCTTGGGCGCCGGCAGGTCGGTGTCCGTATCGCCGGTGATCATCGGCAGCAGGATGTCGTCGTCGCCGCGCAGGACGTAGTAGGTGATCGCCGAGATGTGCAGGACGATGAGGCCCAGCACCACGTTGAACAGCGTGTGGTGGATTTCGCCTGCGAGCGAGCTGGCGTCGTAGCTGATGAGGCTCGACAGCGGCCCCGAATAGATGCCGTCCTCGTCCTGCGCGAACAGGCCGAGGGTTGTCTGCGCGATGAGCACGCCGAGCAGCGCCAGCACGCTCAGCCCGCCCAGCGGATTATGGCCGAGCGCCCGGGGCGCCTTGCCGCGCAGATAGGCGAGGATCGTCCCCGGCCCCTTCAAGAAGGACGCGAAGCGCGCCGTCTCCGATCCGAACACGCCCCACAGCAGCCGGAAGACGAGCAGCACGAAGATCGCGATGCCGGAGCGGAAGTGCCACTCCATATGGCCCTCCTCCGCCGTCCACCACGAAACGGCGACGAGCGAGCCGAGCAGCCAGTGAAAGCCCCGGATCCAGCCGTCCCAGACGCGAACCCGCGTCCCGCCCGCCGCCATCGCTGTCGTGCCTCAGTCGGGCTGGCGGAAGACGTCGTGGCAGCCCTTGCAGGTCGCGCCAACGCCGCCGAGCGCCGCGCCGATCGCGGCCTTGTCGCCGCCGGCCGCCACGGTCGCGAGATTGTTCGCTGCGGTCTGCAGCTTCATCGCCGCCGCGCGGAAGTCCGCGGGCTTCTGCCAGATCACCGGCAGCGCCTCGCTCTTGCCGACGCCGACCGCGGTGCCGGCCGGGAACCAGCTCGGGATCTGGCCGGCGAGCGTCGCCATGGTCCGGGACGCCGCCACCACGTCGGCCGCGGTGCCCTTGTCGTTGCGGACGAAGTCGACGTTCGTCTTCATCGCCGCGCCGATCTTCTTGAAGTTGGCCTTGCGCGCCTCGACCTGCTTTTCGGCCGCCGACTGCGCCCAGGCCGCGCCCGTGGCGCCCGCCGCCATGGCGACCGCCGCCAGTGCCATTCCGATCTTCCGCATGTTGCCGCTCCTTCGCCCTCGCCCCTGTCGCCGCGCACCGTGCCGTGACGGCGCGCGGGACACAAGAGGGCGTAGCGGCCGATCCGCGCCGGCGTTACGCCGCGGCGCGGTCGCCGACGGCGTGCGGCGGGCTCGCCGCGATGCGGGCGGCGTTTACGACGATGCCGCTCAGTTCGTCGGCATAGGCGTGGTTGACGTCGCGGTGGTGCGCCTCGTCGGCGCGGACCGCGAGCACGACGTCGCGCAGCGTCGCATCGACCGGCAGGCCCCAATAGCGCCGCGCGATTTCGGGGGCGGGGACGTTCGGGCTGCGGCCCTCGTCGATCTCGCGAAGGTAGAGCGTGTAGCTGATCACCGCCTCCTCCTCGAAATAGCCGACGACGCGGTGCGCGGTCTTGGGGCTGACGAGGTAGAGACCGAAGAAGCCGAGGTAGAACACCCACTGCGCAAGGAGGATGACCATGCGCTCGAAGCGGGTCGGATGCGCGACCTCGATGAAGGTCATCAGGTGCATGCGCTCGTTCTCGGCCTCGTCCATGAGCGTGCGGATCCAGCCGCGGTCGTCGCACATGTTGCGCAGGCAGCGGAGATGCTGGATCGTCGCGGCGACCATGCCCGGCACCGCCGCGACGGTCTCCAGAACGATGGCGCGGTGGCCGTAGCGCTTGGCGAAGAAGGTGTCGGCGCAGAAGCGCAGCGCCTTGGTGAAGCCGAGCGCGACGCGGTCGCGCAGATCGACAGGGCTGCGGTGAGCGGTCAGGTCGACGAAGGGAACCGTCATGGTCCGTACTCCCTGCAGCCGCCGGGCGGGCGTGTCCGGCTCCAAAGCTGCATTTGAGCTGCGGGATATATGGGGTGCGATTGCGGCGTTTTGAGGTGCGTCAATCGCCCGCGAAACAACTTTTTTCAGACCGCGGCGCGCCCCTGCCGCCGCCAGCGCCCGGGCGGCATCCCGAACCGCGCCGAGAACCAGGCGCTGAAGGCGGCGCTGCTGCCGAAGCCGGTCATCGCCGCGATCTCGGCGGCGCGGCGGCGACTGCCGGCGAGCTGGCCCTGTGCGATCTCCCCGCGCACCTCGTCGAGCAGCGTCTGGAAGCTCCGCCCCTCCTCGGCCAACCGGCGGTCGAGGGTGCGCCGCGACAGGCCGAGCTGGCGCGCGACGAGCGGCGCGGTCGCCCGGCGGTGCGCGATCATCGCATGGAGCAGCCGCCGGACCCGCGGCGCGAGCGCCTCGTCGGCCCCGGAGCCCAGCGCGTCTCGCAGCGGGGCGATGTAGCGGCGCAGGCCGGCATCGGCGAGCAGGTTGGGCCGCGCCAGCTCGCCGGGCGCGAAGGCGATGCCGCTGATGTCCTGCCCGAAGGCGACGCGGCGGCCGAAGATGCGCTGGAACTGCGCCGGACGCGCGGGGGCGGCGCGCTCGAGCAGCACCGCCTCGGGCGACCAGTCGCCGCCGATGAGCTGGCGCAGGATGCGGTGGAGCATCGCCACCGCCAGATCGGTCGCCTGCACCGCCGGCCCCGCCGCCATGATCCGGCAGCGCAGGATGGCGACGTCGCCCTCGACCGCAAGGCTGACGTCGAGCGCCTCGTTGTGAAGCGGCAGATAGGCCATGAACACTCGGAGCGCCGAGCGCATGTCCGGCTCGTCGCGCGCGAGCAGCGTCACCGGCCCGAGATTGGAAAAGCCGCGAAGCTCGGCGAGGCGCAGCCCGAAATCCTCGACTCCGGCCGCGTCCGCCGCCCGTTCCAGCACCCTGTTGACCGCCGCGACCGGCAGCCGCCGGTCGGGATCGAGCCGCGGATCGGGAGGAAGACCCGCCTCGCGCAGCAGCGCGGCCGGATCGAGCTCATGCGACCGGCACAGCGCATCGAACCCGGTCAGGGCGGCGGCGCGAACGGTTGAGGTATGGCCTGATTTCATAATCTTTTGGCCTGATATCTGAATTTCTGTGCGCCCGGAAGCGATAGCATCGCGGCCAAAGGGAAGGGATGCCGCATGACAACGCCGGTGATCGACGCGATGAAGGCGCAGGGGAGCTGGAACGCCGCTTGGGACGAGGCCGAAGCGCTCGATCCCGAATGGATGGAGTCGTTCCTCGCGATGGGGACGACGCCGTGGCGGCGCGGCGTGCTCGATCCCAAGACGCTCGAATTCCTCGCCATCGCGGTCGATGCGTCGTGCACGCATCTCTACGCCCCTGGCGTCCGCCGCCACATCGCCAAGGCGCTCGATCTCGGCGCGACGCCCGAAGAGATCATGGCCGTGCTCGAAGCCGTCGCCGTTCTCGGCATCCACAGCGTTGCGCTCGGTGCGCCGATGCTGGCGCAGGAGATGCGCGACCGCGGTCTCGCCATGCCCACCCGCCAAGCCCAGGGAGAGAAGTGATGCATTTCCTCGACGACAGCCTGCTCCCCGAACATCAGGAAAAGCTCGTCATCCAGGTGGCGCCCTATGGACCGCAGTGGCTGCCGGGCGACAGCGACGACATCCCGGTGACGATGGACGAGCAGGTCCAGAAGGCGGTCGACTGCTACAATGCCGGCGCGACCGTGCTTCACCTCCACTGCCGCGAGCCGGACGGATCGGGCTCCAAGCGGCTGTCGATGTTCAACGAGATGATCGCGCGCATCCGCGACGCCTGCCCGGAAATGCTGATCCAGGTCGGCGGCTCGATCTCCTTCGCCCCCGAAGGCGAGGGCGACCAGGCCAAGTGGCTCGACTACGACACCCGCCACATGCTCGCCGATCTGACGCCCAAGCCCGATCAGGTGACCATCGCCATCAACACCGGCCAGATGAACATCACCGAGTTGATTATGGACGGCGACATCGACGGCACCTGCCTCACCAACCCCGCCTTCGCGCTCGCCTATCGCGACATGGTGGTCGAGGCCGGCCCCGCCTTCTACCTCGAGCATCTGAAGCGCCTGCGCGACGCCGGCATCCAGCCGCATTTCATGCTGGCGAACATCACCCAGCTCGAAACCGTCGAGCGGCTGATCCGCAAGGGCCACCATCAGGGGCCGCTGGTGCTGAACTATGTCGCCATCGGCGGCGGCGCCTCGGGTACGCACCCGGCCGATCTCATCGAGTTCGTCCGCCGCACCCCCGACGGCGCGGTGCTGACCATCGAATCGATCATGCGCAACGTCATCCCGATGAACACCATCGCCATCGCGCTCGGCCTGCACGTCCGCGTCGGGATCGAGGACAATCTCTGGCGACGCAAGGGCGAGCGCATGACGTCGGTCGAGCAGGTCGAGCAGATGGTGCGCATCGCCGACGAGATCGGCCGCGACGTCGCCACCGGCGACGACGCGCGG
>JADCGM010000404.1 GCA_020249025.1 Alphaproteobacteria bacterium | reverse complement strand
CGGCCCGGTTTCGCAGATTTGGGTCGGCCGCGCCCTTGTCGCCTTCTTGAGCCAGCGCGGGCGTCCGCAGCCTTTGCTGCGCTGCGGCATATCCCACTGGACTGCCACGATAATCATAGCAAGTCGCCGGTCCGGAATCGGCCAATTTCCGGTATGATCGCTGCTGCCGGCGTCTGACGCTTTTGCGTCACAGTCTCGCAGGATCGGCGCGCGGCCCCCTTGCACCCCCGGAACAATCACCAAGTGTGGCGTGGGGAGACGATCGACATCGGGCGGTACACCACCTTTTGTCGCACATTTGGGGGATTACATGACGATCACCAAGATGAGTTTGCGCGCCATGCTTGCACTGAGCACGGCGATGTTTCTTGTTCCGACGCAGGCACTTGCCCAGCAATCGGGCGAGGCTGCGGCCAGCTCCGGCGAGACCGGCGAGGAAATCATTGTCCTCGGCACCCGGCGTCTCGACCGCTCGGTCACCGATTCGGCGTCGCCGATCGACGTGATCGGCGGCAACGACATTGCGGCGGCGCCGCAGGTCAACCTGCTCGACACCATCCGCACGCTGGTGCCGTCCTTCTTCGTGCCGCAGAACACGATCTCGGACGCGTCGACCTTCGTCCGCGCGCCGTCGCTGCGCGGCCTCGGCGCCGACCAGATCCTCGTGATGATCAACGGCAAGCGCTACAACCGCTCGGCGCTCGTCAACGTCTACACCGGCGCCGACACCGCGCTGTCGTTCGGTTCGCAGGGCGCCGACATCGGCAATATCCCGGCGATCGCGATCAAGAATCTGCAGGTGCTTCGTGACGGCGCGACCGCCCAGTACGGCGCCGACGCACTCGCGGGCGTCCTCAACTACACGATCCGTGACGACGAGGGCGTCGAGCTTCAGGCGCTCTGGGGTGAGACCTACCGTGGCGACGGCGCCAGCCTGATCATCTCGGGCAACGCTGGTTACAAGTTCGGCGACAGCGGTTTCGTCAACCTGTCGGGCGAATGGTACGACCAGAACGGCACCAGCCGCGGCGGCCGCCGCGCCAGCGCCATCGCGTTCGAGAACGCCAACCCGACTCTCGGCGCCAGCCTTCCGGGCCGCGCGCAGGGCCTGCCGGAGCAGGTCTGGGGTACCTCGCCGGGCGACGGCTACAAGCTGTTCCTCAACGCCGGCTTCGACGTCGGCGACAACAGCACCATCTATGCGACCGGCAACCTGGCGGGCAGCACCACCGACCAGAGCTTCAACTACCGCCCGCCGGTCACCCAGACCAATCTCGCGGTGAACGATGGCAGCGGCACGCCGGCGACGCGCTCGCCGGGCCGCAACGGCGCGTTCGCGCCGATCTTCATCACGGCCTGCCCGACCGGCAACGCCACCTGCCCGGCCGGCGGCTTCGTCAACACCGCAAGCGCGGCCTTCCCGCTCAACAACGGCCAGACGTTCAGCTTCTCGTCGATCTATCCGGCTGGCTTCACGCCGCGCTTCATCGGCAAGGTCGATCAGGCTTACGGCACCGTCGGCTTCAAGGGCGGCGCCGAGGGCGGTCTGACCTACGACCTGTCGGCGACGCTGGCGCGCAACTCGCTCGATCTGTCGATGACGAACTCGCTGTCGGCCTCGTTCGGCCCGCAGAGCCAGACGAGCTTCAAGTTCGGCAAGCTTATCCAAGAAGAGCAGACGCTCAACCTCGACCTGACCTATCCGGTCGACATGGGCTTCGCGAGCCCGGTCACGCTCTCGGGCGGTGCCGAGTACCGCCGCGAGCGCTATGAGAAGACGGTCGGCGACCTGCAGTCCTACGCCGCCGGTCCGTTCGCGTCGCAGCCGCTCTACAACCAGATCGCGCCGGGCGTGTTCACCCGCGCGCTCGATGCGACCGGTGCGCCGATCACGGCGGTCCAGTCGCCGGCGGCCAGCGGTTACGGCGGCGTGAGCCCGAACTTCGCGGGCGCGTCGAAGCAGAACAACTGGGCGATCTACGTCGGCGCCGAAACCGACCTGACCCAGGCGCTCAGCGTCGGCCTCGCCGGTCGCTACGAGCACTACAACACCTTCGGCGGTATCTTCGTCGGCAAGGCGAATGCGCTGTTCCGCGCCAGCGACTCGGTGTCGTTCCGCGGCACGGTCGGCACGGGCTTCCACGCCCCGTCGCCGGGTCAGAACAACACGCAGGTGGTGACGACCAACTTCCTCGGCGGCAACCAGGTGCAGACCGGCACCTATCCGACGACGAGCACGATCGCCCAGTTCTACGGCGCGGGCTCGCTCGATCCGGAGAAGTCGACCAACTACGGCGCGGGCATCGTGCTCGAGCCGACGAGCGCGCTGTCGATCACCGTCGACGGCTACATCATCGACATCCGCAATCGCATCGGCATCTCGCAGAACTACAATGTGACGGCGGCCGACATCGCGCGGCTGCCGGCGCTGGCGACGGTCGGTCTCGGCGGGGTCGTCAACTACTTCACCAACGGCTTCGACGTGACGTCGAAGGGCATCGAGGCGGTCGCCAACTACCGCACCGAGCTCCTCGGCAACCCGCTGAGCCTCACCTTCGCCTACAGCCACAACGATCTGAAGGCGAAGAACGTGAAGCTGACGACCACCGGCACGCCGCTGGTCAGCCTGCAGCAGCAGTACAACATCGCCAATCTGGCGCCGCAGGACCGCATCACCGCGTCCGCCGGCTGGCAGATCGCGGACTTCTCGATCAACGCCCGCGCCAACTACTACGGCAAGTGGTCGAACGCGCTCGAGTACAACCTCGTCGCGCCGGTCGCTGGGGCCACGTCGGCGCCGCCGTCGCAGATCTTCGGCGCCAAGACGCTGTTCGATCTCGACGTCAGCTACACCTTCATGGAGCATTTCACCCTGACGGTGGGCGCGAATAACCTGTTCAACGTCTTCCCGGACAAGATCAAGGCGTCGCCGGTGAACCCGATCTATGCGCTGTCGGGTGCGTTGAACGACGGTCAGATCTACCCGCGTTCGGGCGGTCCGTTCGGCATGAACGGCGGCTTCTACTACGCCCGTCTGCGCGTGAAGTACTGACGCTCGGCGGATGAACGAGCGGGCGGGGCGGCCAAAGGGCTTGCCCCGCCCGTTTCGTTTCGGCTGAGATGATGCGCGCAAGCAGGCAGGGGTCGGTGCGGATGTCAGGTCGCCTTTTCGTCGCGGTCGTCGCGGTCTGGCTCGGGCTCGCCCCGGCCGTCGCCCATGCCGCCTCGGCGCAGCCCGCCGGGGCCGAGAACGGCATGGTCGTGTCCGCGCACCGGCTGGCGAGCGATGTCGGCGTGGCGGTGATGACGTCGGGCGGCAATGCGGTCGATGCCGCGGTCGCCGTCGCCTATGCGCTCGCCGTCACCTTTCCCGAGGCCGGCAACATCGGCGGCGGCGGCTTCATGACGATCCGCCTCGCCGATGGCCGCGAAGCCTTCATCGATTTCCGCGAGACCGCGCCCGCTGCGGCCACCGCAACCATGTTTCAGGATGCTGCGGGCAATGTCGTGCCCGGCCTGTCGACGCGCAGCTTCAAGGCGGTGGCCGTCCCCGGCACCGTCGCGGGGCTCGAACTGGCGCGGGAGCGCTATGGCAGCCGCCCGCGCGCCGAGCTCATCGATCCGGCGGTGCGTCTCGCCCGCGACGGCTTCGTCCTCGATCATGCCGACGCCGAGTTCCTGGCGCGCGGGGCCGAGGACTTCGCCCGCGATCCTGCCGCCCGCGCGATCTTCCTCACCAACGGCCGGCCGTGGCGCACGGGCGAGCGGCTGGTGCAGGCCGACTTGGCGCGGATGCTGGCCGCCATCGCCGCCGGCGGCCCCGACGCTTTCTACCGCGGCGAAGCCGCCCGCCGCATCGTCGCGGCCAGCTCGGCGCAGGGCGGCATCCTGTCGCTGGCCGATTTCGCCAACTACCGGGCCAAGGAGCGCGCGCCGCTCACCTGCAGCTATCGCGGCTACCGCATCATCTCGGCCCCGCCGCCCAGCTCCGGCGGCACGGTGATCTGCCAGACCCTCGCCATTCTCGAACCCTATGATCTCGGCAAGCTCGGCTTCATGTCGGCAAGCACCGTGCATCTGACGGTCGAAGCGCTGCGCCGCGCCTATCGGGATCGCAATCTTCAGCTGGGCGACCCCGATTTCATTCCGGTCGACACCGCCCGGCTGCTCGCCCCCGACTATGTCGCGCGGCTGCGCGCCAGCATCGATCCGGCGCGGGCGACGCCGTCGCTGTCGCTCGGGGCGCCCGCCGCGCTTCAAGAGGGCAAGAGCACGACCCATCTGTCGGTCGTCGACAAGGCCGGCAACGCGGTGTCGCTGACCTACACGCTCAACGACTGGTTCGGCGCGCGCATCGTCGCCGGGGGCACAGGCATCCTGCTCAACAACGAGATGGACGATTTCTCGGCCAAGCCGGGCGTCCCCAACTTCTACAAGCTGGTCGAAGGGACGAACAACGCCGTCGCGCCGGGCAAGCGGCCGCTGTCCTCGATGTCGCCGACCATCGTCACCCGCGACGGCAAGCTCGAACTCGTTATCGGCACGCCCGGCGGCAGCCGAATCCCGACCGGCGTCCTTCAGGTGATGATGAACATCATCGACCACGGCATGACGCTGACCGAGGCGGTCGATGCGCCGCGCATTCATGCGCAGTGGCTTCCAGACGTGATCTCAGCCGAACGCTTCGCGCTCAGCGCCGAAACGGCGGCGGCGCTTGAGGGGCGCGGCCATGTGCTCGAACCGATGAGCTTCTGGAATCAGATCGCCGCAATCAAGGTCGGCACGCCTGGCGGCGGCCTGCCGGCGCGCGGCGCGCAGCGCCTCTATGGCGCCATCGATCCGCGGCTGCCGACCGGCACCGTCGCCGGCTATTAGCGCAGGACCGACCATGACCACCCGGATCGCCACCGAAGAGGATCTGCCCGCGCTCCGGGCGCTGATGGCGCGCGCCATCGCCGAGCTTCAGACCGGCTTCCTCGATCCGGCGCAGGTGAAGGCCAGTCACAAGGTCATGGGTCTCGACACCCAGCTCGTCGCCGACCGCACCTACCATCTCGTTGAGATCGATGGGCAGATCGCCGGCTGTGGCGGCTGGAGCTTCCGCGCCACGCTCTACGGCGGCGACGACAGCATCGTCGCGCGCGAGCCCGCGCCGCTCGATCCGGCGACCGACGCGGCGAAGATCCGCGCCATGTACACCAACCCCGACTTCGCGCGCCGGGGCATCGGCTCGATGGTGCTCGCCGCCTGCGAGGCCGCCGCCGCCGCACGCGGGTTCCGGCGCACGGAGCTGATGGCGACCGCCGCCGGCGTCCCGCTCTACCGCCGCGCCGGCTACCGGGAAGCCGAGCCGGTCCGCATGGTCGATGTGGACGGAGTCGGCGTTCCCCTTGTGCGGATGACGAAGAGCCTATTTCCCGGCTAGGCCAAACGCCTTCAGGATGAAGGTGTACTCCTCGGCGGTCTCGCGCAGCGACTCGAAGCGCCCTGACTTGCCGCCGTGCCCGGCGCCCATGTTGGTCTTGAGCAGCAGCAGGTTGTCGTCGGTCTTCTTGGCGCGCAGCCGCGCCACCCACTTCGCCGGCTCCCAATAGGTCACGCGCGGATCGTTCAATCCGGCGGTCACGAGGATCGGCGGATAGGCCTTGGCGGCGACGTTCTCGTAGGGGCTGTAGCTGAGGATATAGTCGAAGACCGCCTTGTCGGTGATCGGGTTGCCCCATTCGGGCCACTCGGTCGGGGTCAGCGGCAGGCTTTCGTCCTGCATCGTGTTGAGGATGTCGACGAAGGGGACGTGCGCCACGACCGCGCGCCACAGCTGCGGGTCCTGATTGAGCACCGCGCCCATCAGCGAGCCGCCCGCCGAGCCGCCCGAGGCCGAGATATTGCCGCGCTTGGCGAACCCTGCGGCCACCAGCCCGTTCGCCACGTCGACGAAGTCGTTGAACGTGTTCGTCCGCTTGTCGAGCTTGCCGTCGAGATACCATTGGTAGCCGAGGTCGTCGCCGCCGCGGATATGCGCGATCGCAAAGGCGAAGCCGCGGTCGAGCAGGCTGAGGCGCGCCGTCGAGAAGCCCGGCGGCACCGCGATGCCATAGGCCCCATAGGCGTAGAGATGCACACGCCCCGTGCCGTCCTTCGGGAAGCCCTTCTTGTAGACGATGGAGACCGGCACCTTGGCGCCGTCGCGGGCGGTGACGGTCAGGCGCTCGGTCACATATTGGCTGCGGTCGTAGCCCGAGGGCACTTCCTGCACCTTGCGGACGACAAGCTCGCGCTTGGCCAGATCATAGTCATAGGTCGTCGACGGCGTGACCATCGACGCATAGCCGATGCGCAGCGTCTGCGGCGCATATTCCGGGTTGGAGCCGAGCGAGGCGGTGTAGCTCGCCTCGGGGAAGGCGACATAATGCTCGCCGCCGTCATAGCTGCGCAGCCGGACCTGATCGAGGCCGTCGAGCCGTTCGGTGATCGCCAGCACATCGCGGAAGGCGGTAATGCCGCGGATATAGTGGCGGTCGGAGCCCGGGATCAGCTCGCGCCATTCGCCCGGCTTTGCGAGGCTCGCGGTCGCGACGCGGAAGTTGCGGTGGGTGTCGTTGGCGCGGATGTAGAGCGTCCCCTCGCGCATATCGACGTCGTACTGGAGCCCGGTCTTGCGCGGCGCGACAAGGATCGGCTTCGCCATCGGGTCGGACTTGGGGAGCAGCCGGACCTCGCTTGTCACGTTTGTGCCGGTCGCGATGATGAAGTGGCTGCGGTCCTGCGTCGTGCCGATACCGAGGAAGAAGCCGGTGTCCTTCTCCTCGTAGATCGTCGGGTCCTTGCCCTTTGCGCCGAGCGTGTGGACGCGGACGCGGTAGGGCCGCCACTGCTCGCTGACCTCGGTCCACAGCAGGCGCTTGTTGTCGGACGCCCATTCGATCGAGCCGATCGCCTTGTCGGTGACGGTGGCGATGTCTTTGCCGGTCGCGAGATCGCGGACCTTGATGGTAAAGCGCTCCGACCCGTCGGTGTCCGCCGACCAGGCGGCGAGCTTGCCGTCGGGGCTGACGCTCATCGTGCCGAGGCGGAAATACTTCTTGTCCTTCGCCTCGACATTCTCGTCGATCAGCAACTGGTCCGGCCCGCCGGCGACGGGCTTGCGATACCATTTGCGGTACTGCGCGCCCTTGTCGAAGGCCCACCAGTAGAGGAAGTCGCCGTCCTTCACCGGCACGCTGGCGTCGTCTTCCTTCAGACGGCCCTTGAGTTCCTCGAACAGCGTGTCGGTCAGCGCCTTGTGAGGGGCCATCGCCGCCTCGAAATAGGCGTTCTCGGCCTTGAGGTAATCGAGCACCTCGGGATCATCGATCGTGGGGTAGCTCTGATCCTTGAGCCAGAAATAATCGTCGACGAGGGTGACCCCGTGCCGCGTCGTCGTGTGCGGACGAACGGCGGCCTTGGGCGCGGGCGGCAGCGCGGACGCCCCCGTTCCTTGCGCGAGCGCGGATTCGGACATCGAACCTCCAGAGACGGCGAGCAGAATGAGCGCGCCGAACAAGCGTGTCATCGACGACATATATGGACTCCCGATGGGCCGCGAGTGGGCCCGATGGCGCGAAGATAGCGAGCGTTGCGGAGGCGTCCAGCCCTCTCGTGCAACTGCTAGTTGATCCGCGTCTTGCCGCCCTGCGTCGCGCTCGCCTGCGGGCCGCGGAAGGAGCGCGGGGCGGGCGACACGGTGACGAACGCGCCGCCGCGCGCCTCCTGCACCTCGAGCCCGCGCTCGGCGACGCCGCCGCGGAAGCGGAAGATGCCGTCGATGCCGGCGAAGCCGTCCTCGTCCGACAGGGCGGCGCGCGGGAAGGGCTCGCCGACCGTCCAGCGGTCGGCGGTGGCGTTGACGAGCAGCGCCGCGTCGTAGCCGAGGCTCGCCAGACGCGACGGCGCGCCGCCGAACTTGGCACGGTAGCGGGTCGCCAGCTGGGTGAAGCGCGCATCGGGCACGCTCGCGAACCATGCGCCCTGCATGCCGGGGCGGCTGGCGAGGCCCGGCTCGCTGTTCCACAGCTCCGGCCCGAGCAGGCGCACCTGCGCCGGCCCCGCGCCATATTGCGCCAGCGCCGGCAGGAAGGCCGAGGCGACCGCGCCGGTATCGGCGATAAGCAGTGCCTGAAAGCCGACCGGGCCGAGGCGGTTCTGCACCGGCGCGACGGTGCCGTCCTGGCGGACCATGCCGGCCTGCGCCGCGCGGGCGACGCGCGTCTCGTAGTCGGTGATGCGGCGCACCGAAGCGAGCAGCCGGGCGCGGTCGCGCGGGAAGGTCTCGATCGCGGTCACCTTGCCGCCCGAGGCCTGCACCGCCTTCACGAACGCCGACGAGGCGCGCTGGCCGTAGACGCCGGCCGGAACGAGCGCGGCGAAGCGCTCGATGCCGCGGGCGCGGGCGAAGCTGACGACGCGGTTGACCGACTGCGACGGCTGGAAGCCCATCACATAGACGCCGTTGCCGGCCAGCGTCTCGTCGTTCGAGAAGGTGACGACCGGCACGCCGGCGGCGCGGGCCCGGTCTGCGACCGCACGGACGTCCGGCGCCAGCAGCGGCCCGAGGAAAATCTTGTTGCCGTCGGCGAGCGCGCGCGTCGCTGCGGTCCCGGCGCCGCCCGCGGTGTCATAGACGGTCAGCTTGATGCGCGTGTTGTTGGCGTCGAGCAGCGCGAGGTTGGCGGCGTTGGCGATCGATTGGCCGACCGCGGCGTTTCCGCCCGTCGTCGGCACGAGCAGCGCCACCTTGTGCTGGGGCGGGCCGGCGTCGATGCGCGGCGGCGGCGGGGCGGCGACGACCGGCGGCGGGGCGGCCTCGACGGTCTT
>JADCGM010000403.1 GCA_020249025.1 Alphaproteobacteria bacterium | reverse complement strand
TCTGGACGGAAGCGCTCGAAGAAGCGGGCGTCGTTGTCCTTGCCGCCGCGCATCTCGCGGATCAGCGCCATCACCTTGCCGGCGCGCTCGGGATAGTGGGCATCGAGCCAACCGCGGAACAGCGGCGCGACCTCGTGGGGCAGGCGGACGAGCATCGAATAGACGCCGCTCGCGCCCGCCTCCGCGACCGCTGCGACCAGCGCCTCGATCTCGTGATCGGTGATCGCAGGCACGATCGGGCTCAGCGATGCGAAGACGGGGACGCCCGCCGCCGACAGCTCGCGGATCGCCGTCAGCCGCCGCGCCGGAGCGGACGCGCGCGGCTCCAGCGTGCGCGCGATCGCCGGGTCGAGCGAGGTTACCGACAGCATCACGGCGGCCAACCCCTGCGCTGCCATTGGCGCGAGGATGTCGAGATCGCGGGTGACGCGCGCCGACTTGGTGGTGATCGTCACCGGATGGCGATGTTCGGCCAGCACTTCCAGAACACGGCGGGTGATCCGCCATTTGGCTTCGATCGGCTGATAGGGATCGGTGTTGGTGCCGAGCGCGAGCGGCGCGCAGGTGTAGCCGGGCTTCGCGAGCTCGGCCCGCAGGATCTCGGGCGCATCGGGCTTGGCGAACAGCCGGCTTTCGAAATCGAGACCAGGCGACAGGTTGTGGAAGGCGTGAGTCGGCCGGGCGAAGCAATAGATGCAGCCATGCTCGCACCCACGATAGGCGTTCAGCGAGCGGTCGAACGGGATGTCGGGCGAGGTCTGCCAGGTGATCGCGGTCTTCGCGCGCTCGACGGTGACCGTGGTGCGCAGCGGCGGCGCGTCCCCATCGATGTCGCCGCGCGCATCGAGCCAGTCGCCGTCAGCCTCGCGCGCCCGGTCGTCGAAGCGCGCAGACAGCGCATTCGCGGTCGCGCCGCGGCCTTTGAGCGGGGGCAGGGGCATCGGCGCACTTTGGTTGACTTTGGAGAACAGATCAAGAACAACTGTGCCGTCGCCGGTGGGAGCGACGATGCGGGAGGGGGTTCATGGCGAGGTTCAACTATCTGGAACTGCCGGTGAAGGACGTCGGCGGCAGCAAGGCCTTCTATGCGAGCGCATTCGGCTTCGCGTTCACCGACTTCGGCGGTGACTATGCGTCGACGCTGACCGGCGACACCGACATCGGTCTGAACGGCGACCCGGCGGAATCGACCGCGCACATGTTGCCGGTGATCGAGGTCGGTGATCTCGAAGCCTGCGAAGCGCGGGTCCGGGCGGCGGGCGGCGAGATCACCCGTGCGATCTTCGGCTTCCCCGGTGGCCGCCGCTTCCATTTCCGCGACGTCGCCGGACACGAGCTGGCGGCCATGCAGGCCGACGCCTGATCAGCGCTCCGTCAGCCGCGGCATCAGTTCGACGAAGTTGCAGGGGCGGTGGCGGCTGTCGAGCTGGCTGGCGAGGATACCGTCCCAGCCGTCCTTCACCGCGCCAGTCGAGCCGGGCAGCGCGAAGAGATAGGTGCCGCGCGCCACACCGGCGGTCGCGCGGGACTGGATCGTCGAGGTGCCGATGCTGGCGTAGCTCAGCCAGCGGAACAGTTCGCCGAAGCCCGGGATCTCCTTGTCCCAGACGCGGGCGAAGGCCTCGGGCGTCACGTCGCGGCCGGTGACGCCGGTGCCGCCGGTCGAGATCACGCAGTCGATCTCGGGATCGTCGATCCAGGCGGTGAGCTGTGCGGCGATCGCGGGCACGTCGTCGCGGACGATGGCGCGCGCGGCCAGCACATGCCCTGCTGCCGTCAGCCGCTCGACGAGGGTGTCACCCGAGCGGTCGTCGGCGGGTCCGCGCGTGTCGGAGACGGTGAGAACGGCGATGCGGACCGGGATGAAGGTCCGCGTCTCGTCAATTGGCACCCGGCGCTCCGTCCGGGGCGGGGGCGGCGAGGGTCGCCACGGCGGTCGCGGTCGACGGCATCGCCGGTGCCATCTTCACCGCGGTGGCGCCCGGCAGCCCGGGGAAGCGCGGCCAGAGGTTCGCGGCATAGGCGTCGAGCGACGGCGCCGACGCGCCCTGGCGCTGCTGATATTTCCAGTAATTCCGCAGCACGACCTCGACGTAGTGGCGCGTCTCCCGGAACGGGATCGATTCGATGAACAGCAGCGGATCGCCATTGTCCTTCAGCGTCGTGTTCCAGCGCTGCACTGAACCCGGCCCGGCGTTGTAGGCAGCGACGACCTTGGGCAGCAGGCCCTGCGTCCACGGCATGTCGCGGAGCTTCTCGAGATAGCTCTGGCCGTATTCGATGTTGAACTCGGGATCGCGCGCCAGCCGGTCGACGTCGCAGTCCTCGCCCATGCCGCGGGCGAGGTCGCGGGCGGTGCCCGGCATCAGCTGCATGATGCCGCGCGCCCCGGCGCGCGAGGTCGCGTCGGTGACGAAGTTCGATTCCTGCAGCGCGTGCGCGAACACCAGCGCCTTGTCGACGCGCCAGCCGCGGTGGGGCGTCCACTCCGGCGCGGGGAAGCGCGCGGCGAGCGGCGCGGTCTGGCCCACGGGCGGGCGGTGCGCGAGCCAGTACTGCGTCGCCGGCATGTTGAGGCGGGCGGCGAGGCGCAGCAGCGGCTCATAGGCGGTGACGTCGCCGGTCGCCGCCAGATGCTTGAGCTCGCGGTCGGCGAGGCCGAGCTGGCCGATCTCGACGAGGGCGGCCGCGCGGCGCGCGCCCGGCAGCTTCGCCAGCGTGTTCCAGTCGGCCTGGATGAAGTCGGGCTCGCGCCAGTCGCCGTTGTTCTCGATGCCGAGCGCGCGGCGGGCGAGGATGCCGTAGAAGCCGAGATCGCTGTCGGCCGCGGCCTTGAGGCGGGCGGTGGCGGTCTTCGGCTTGCCGCAGGCGAGCCACGCCCGGCTCGACCAGTAGCGTGCGG
>JADCGM010000402.1 GCA_020249025.1 Alphaproteobacteria bacterium | reverse complement strand
GTCGGCAACGGCTTCTTCAAGCCCAACATCTCGACCATCGTCGGCAACCTCTATCCGCCCGGCGATCCGCGGCGCGACGGCGGCTTCACGATCTTCTACATGGGCATCAACCTCGGCTCGCTGATCAGCCAGTTCTTCGCGCCGCTGCTCGCGGTGTGGTTCGGCTGGTGGGCGGGCTTCGGGCTCGCGGCGGCCGGCATGTTCGTCGCCTGGGCGCTGTTCCAGTTCGACGGCGGCCGTCTCGACGGCTACGGCGAGCCGCCCGCGGACGTGTCGCCGAAGGCCGGCACCGTCATCACCATCGGCGCGCTGCTGGCGATCCCGGTCTCTTGCCTGCTGCTCGACAATCTGCTCGCCGGCGCGGAAGCGGTCGCGGCTGCGCAGGCGGCGGGGACCGGCATCCTCGGCTACATCACCTCGCTGCCGATCCTCGGCCAGATCCTGTTCGCGGTGTTCTTCGTCGCGGTCATCGGCATCCCGATCTGGGCGGCGAAGGTCGGCACGCGCGAGGAGTTCCACATGATGACCGTGGCGGTGATCCTCACCGTCTTCTCGGTGGTGTTCTGGACGCTGTTCGAGCAGGCGGGCTCGTCGATGACGCTGTTCGCCGACCGCAACACCGACCGCCAGATCGGCAGCTATCTGATGCCTGCGGGCCAGGCGCAGATCTTCAACCCGCTGTTCATCGTCGCGCTTGCGCCGGTGTTCAGCGCGCTGTGGGTGGCGCTGGCGAAGAAGGGCCTCGAACCCTCGACGCCGATCAAGTTCTCGATCGGCCTCGTCCTCGTCGGCGTCGGCTTCCTCGCGCTCGTCTTCGGCACCCAGTTCGCGGGGGCCGACTACCGCGTGCCGCTGATCTGGCTGGCGCTCGCCTATCTGCTGCATTCGATCGCCGAGCTCTGTCTGTCGCCGGTCGGCCTCAGCATGATCACCAAGCTGTCGATCGCGCGCGTTGTCGGGCTGATGATGGGCGTCTGGTTCCTGTCGTCGTCGATGGCGCAGTACGTCGGCGGCATCGTCGCGCAGGTCGCCTCGGTCGAGACGGTCGGCGGCGAGGTGACCAATCCCAAGCTCGCGCTCGACACCTACGCCGGGGTCTTCACAACCATCGGTTGGGCGTCCATCATCGCGGGCGGGGTGCTGGCGTTCCTGTCCGCTGTGTTCTTGAAGCGCTGGATGCACGGCGTCCGCTAGGGCGCCGCAACGGGGGTAAGATCATGCTTCGACCGATCACACTTGCTGCGCTTCTGCTGACCGCGGCCTGCGCTTCGACCGGCGGCGGCGACAGCCGCCCCGCAACGGCCTCCAAGGGCCCGCCGCCCGAGGTCGTGAGGATCCCGGAGAACCCGGTTCCGTCGACCTACAAGCCCTATGCCGGGCCGGCGACGCTGGTGACGGGCGTCACCATCTACGACGGCAAGGGCGGCAAGATCGACAAGGGCGCGGCGCTGTTCGCCGACGGCAAGATCGTCGCGGTCGGTGCATCGGTCGAGGCCCCGGCCGGCGCGGTCGTCATCGACGGGCGCGGCAAGTGGCTGACCCCCGGCGTCATCGACGCGCACAGCCACCTCGGCAATTATCCGTCGCCGGGCGTCGCCGCGCATTCGGACGGCAACGAAGTGACCGGCCCGGTGCGACCCGAAGTGCATGCCGAACATGGCGTGTGGCCGCAGGACCCCGGCTTCAGCCGCGCGCTCGCCAACGGCGGCGTCACCGCGCTTCACATCCTGCCCGGCTCGGCGAACCTCTTCGGCGGGCGCGGCGTTACGCTGAAGAACGTGCCGTCGCGCACCATGCAGGGGATGAAGTTCCCCGATGCGCCCTATAGCCTCAAGATGGCGTGCGGCGAGAACCCCAAGCGCGTCTACGGCGGGCGCAACCAGATGCCCGGCAGCCGCATGGGCAATCAGGCGATGAACCGCCAGACCTGGGCGCGGGCGGTCGAGTATCGCCGCCGGTGGGCGGACTATGAGGCCAAGGTGAAGGACGGCCGCGCCAAGCCGACCGATGCGCCGGCGCGCGATCTCCAGATGGAGACGCTGGTCGGCGTTCTCGACGGCAAGATCCTTGTCCAGAACCACTGCTACCGCGCCGACGAGATGGCCAACGTCATCGATATGAGCCACGAGTTCGGCTACAAGGTCGCGACGTTCCATCACGCCGTCGAAAGCTACAAGATCGCCGATCTCCTCGCGAAGGAGGGCATCTGCTCGGCGATGTGGGCCGACTGGTACGGCTTCAAGATGGAGTCGAACGACGGCATCCGCGAGAACATTCCCTTCGTCCATGCGGCGGGCGCCTGCGCGCTGATCCACTCGGACGATGCGGGCGGCATCCAGCGGCTCAATCAGGAAGTGGCGAAGGCGCTCGGGGACGGCCGCCGCGCCGGGCTCGACATCGCGCCCGAGGTCGCCTGGACCTGGCTCGCGATCAATCCGGCCAAGGCGCTCGGCATCGACAAGCTGACCGGCAGCCTCGAACCCGGAAAGATGGCCGACGTCGTGCTCTGGGACGGCGATCCGTTCAGCGTCTACACAAGGCCCGAAAAGGTCTGGATCGACGGGGCGCTGCTCTACGACATGGATACGGGCCTTCGCCCCGTCAGCGATTTCGAGCTCGGCCAGCCGGGCGAGGGAGACGTCAAGTGAACCGGCTCGCGCTTCTCATCGGCGGCGCCCTCGTCGCCATCGCCGCGCCGCTTGCGGCGCAGACCATCGCCATCACCAACGCGACCGTCGCCACCGGCACCGGCGCCGACGCCATCACCGGCGCGACCGTCGTCGTCCGGAACGGCCGCATCGCCGCGGTCGGCCGCGACGTCGCGGTGCCGGCAGGCGCGCAGGTCGTCGACGGCACCGGCAAATGGGTGACGCCCGGCATCATCGGCGGCTTCACCCGGCTCGGCCTCGTCGAGGTCGATGCGGTCGAGGAGACCGAGGACAGCGAGGCGGCGAACTCGGCCTATTCGGCCGCGATCGACGTCGCGCCGGCGGTCAACCCGCGCTCGGTCAACATCCCGATCAACCGCATCGAGGGCGTCACCCGCGCCGTCGTCGTGCCGACCGTCGGCAAGGAGGTCTTTGCCGGCCAGGGCGCGCTGATCCACCTCGGCGACGGCGACGATGTCGTCACCCGGCCGCGCGCCTTCCAGTTCGTCGAGCTCGGCGAGCGCGGCGCGGGCGTCGCTGGCGGCTCGCGGGCGGCCGCCTTCATCGAGCTGCGCGACGGGCTGCGTGAGGCGCGGTCGATCGCGGCGGGCCGGGGCGATTTCGGCC
>JADCGM010000401.1 GCA_020249025.1 Alphaproteobacteria bacterium | reverse complement strand
TGACCAGCACGACGCGATGTTTACCGATGCGCCGAAGCGATGGCGAGGCGGCGCGCGACGCCTTGACAGGAATCCAGATGCAGTGGTGTCATGCGGGGGACACACGACGTGTAGTATGCGTTCAGGTGATTGATGGTCCGGACGGCCGAGCGTGGCCGCCTTGGGTGCGACAGGGTCGGCAACAGCGTGCGGCGCGGTCGGGACGACTGCGAGGGGACCCGACGCCGCCATGTATCATCCCGATGTTCTCGCTTCTCCCGAAAGTTGCCCTGCGCTGGTGCTCAACGCGGACTACACGCCGCTGAGCTACTATCCGCTGTCGCTGTGGTCGTGGCAGACCGCGATCAAGGCGGCGGTGCTCGAACGCGTCGACATCATCGCCGAATATGACCGCGAGGTGCGCTCCCCGAGCTTCCGGATGAAGCTGCCCTCGGTGATCGCGCTGCGCCAATATGTGAAGCCCGCCGCGTGGCCCGCCTTCACCCGCTTCAACCTGTTCCTGCGCGACCGCTTCGCCTGCCAATATTGCGGCAGCCGCGACGACCTGACCTTCGACCATGTCGTCCCGCGTGCCTATGGCGGCCGCACGACCTGGGAGAATGTCGCCACCGCCTGCGCGCCGTGCAACCTGCGCAAGGGCGGCCGCACGCCGGCCGAGGCGCACATGCACATCCGCGTCGCCCCCTATCGCCCGACGAGCTTCGAGCTTCAGGAGCATGGCCGCGCCTTCCCGCCCCATCACCTCCACGAAACCTGGCGGGACTGGCTCTACTGGGACGCCGAGCTCGACGCCTGAGCCGGAGCGCCTGTCCGCATCGCGGACGTTGCGCTCGATCAATTGGCGAGGCCGCCCGGCTGGGCTAGCTTCCGTCCCGACAGGAACCGGGAGGGGGCTCTTCGATGTTCATTGCCGAACAGGACGTGCTGCGCTGGCTGCACATTCTCGCGATGGTCTACTGGCTGGGCGGGGAGTGGGGCGTGTTCCAGACCAGCTACAACATCGCCAATCCGCGGCTGACGCTCGACGAGCGGAAGCGGCACATGGAAACCGCCTACCGGATCGACATCCTGGCGCGGACCGGCATCATCCTGCTGCTGCCGCTCGGGATCCACATGGGGTTCAATCTCGGCGTTCACGAATATGGCGGAACGTTCCTCGTCTACATGTGGCTGGCCTTCGCCGCCTGGCTGGCGCTGACCTGGAGCGCCTTCTTCGCGCGCGAGACCGATCTCGGCATCCGCCTCACCAAGATCGACGAGGCGATCCGCTACATCGTCATCCCGTCGCTGTTCGTGATCGGCGTCTATTCCTTCATGACCGGCGCGCCGCTGACGCAGAACTGGTATGCGGCCAAGGTCGTTCTCTACGGGCTGATGCTGTGCATCGGCCTGGGGCTGCGCTTCATCATGCGGCACTGGACGACGATCTTCCGCGCGCTGGCCGAGAAGCCGGGCGACGCGGCGCTCGAGGCCAAGCTCGCGAGCGAACTGCGCATCGGACGGGGGCTGGCCTATGTCTACTGGATCGGCATCGCCACCACCTGCTTCCTGGGCGCGACCAAGCCGTTCTGACGACGGCTTCGCCACCGCGCGGCTGACCGCGACGCCCTACGCGCCTAGCGATCTGGCGGACGCGATGGCGATGCGGGCGCACCCGGACGTGACCCGCCACCTCGGCAGCCAGACCGGCGCGCTCGAGGACGGCTGGTCGCGCGTCTATCGCAACGTCGGCCATTGGGCGGTGCAGGGCTATGGCTATTGGGCGCTTCGCGAGACGGCGACGGGCCGCTTCGTCGGCGAGGTCGGCGCGGCCGATTTCCAGCGCGCGCTGACCCCGCCGCTGGGGCCGGGGCCGGAGCTGGGCTGGGCGCTCGTCCGCGAGGTCTGGGGGCAGGGTCTCGCCAAGGAGGCGGTGGCGGGGGCGCTCGTCTGGCTCGACCGGCGGCTCGGGCCGGGACGGCGGACCTGCTTCATCAACGAGGGCAACGACGCCTCGATCGCGGTGGCGCGGCACAGCGGCTTTCGCGAATTCGCGCGCGGGCACTACAAGGAGATGCCCGTCATCCTGTTCGAGCGGGCGGGAGTGGCGTCATGATCCATCTGCTGTTGCTGGCCGCAGCCGTTCACGCCGGCGATCCCGAGGCGCCGTTGCCGGCGCTCGATCCGCACATTGCCTACGCCTGCGAGGATGGGACTCGCTTCACCGCGCGCTTCCGCAACGATGTCCGTACCGTCGAGATCGCCATGCGCGGGGGGCGGCCGCTGACGCTGCCGCAGCAGCCCGCCGCGTCCGGATTCGACTATGCGACTCCGATGCACCGGCTGCGCGGCAAGGGGCCGGAGGCCTGGTGGACGGTGGGGCGCAAGGTTGCGACCCGCTGCGTCGGAACCGAGGCGCAGCCGCGCTAATCTAGCCCCGGGCGTGATCATCGACTAAGACACCGCGCGATGACCGCCGGAAGCCCCCTTTCGCCCGGCGACCTCCGGGTCGCGCTGTTCACCGGCAACTACAATTACGTCCGCGACGGGGCCAATCAGGCGCTTAACCGGCTGGTCGAATATCTGCTTCGGCAGGGCGTGGCGGTGCGCATCTATTCGCCGACGACCGACACGCCGGCCTTCGAGCCGCAGGGCGAGCTCGTCTCGATCCCGAGCTTTCCGATTCCGGGCCGCTCCGAATACCGGGTCGGGACCGGGCTGCCGCGCGCGGCGCGCGCCGATCTGCGCGCGTTCGCGCCCAACATCGTCCATATCGCCTCGCCCGACATCATCGGCCACCGCGCCGTGACCTGGGCGCGGCGCAACGGCCTGCCCGCGGTCGCCTCGGTCCACACGCGGTTCGAGACTTATGCGCGCTATTACGGGCTGAGCTGGCTGCAGACGGTCGGCGAGGCGATGCTGCGCCGGCTCTACAACCGCTGCGTCGAAATCTATGCGCCGTCGGACAGCATGGCGGCGGTGCTGACTGACCAGCGCATGTCGAAGCGGGTGCGCATCTGGAGCCGCGGCATCGACCGCGCCCAGTTTCATCCCGGCCGCCGCGACATGGACTGGCGGCGGGGCCTCGGCATCGCCGACGACGAGGCGGTGGTGCTGTTCGTCGCCCGGCTCGTGCTCGAAAAAGGCCTCGACGTGCTGGCGGCGACGCTCGACGCGCTGACCGCGCGCGGGGTTCGCCATAAGGCGCTGATTGTCGGCGACGGCCCGGCGCGCGGCTGGATCGAGGAACGCGCACCGGGCGCGATCTTCACCGGCTTCCAGAAGGGCGAGGACCTGGCGCGGGCCTATGCGTCCGCCGACGTGATGTTCAATCCGTCCTCGACGGAGACCTTCGGCAACGTCACGCTGGAGGCGATGGCGAGCGGGCTGCCGGTGGTAGCGGCGCGCGCCACCGGCTCGCTGAGCCTGGTCGACGATGGGGTCAGCGGCATCCTGACGACTCCTGACGACGTCGAGGCGTCGGCGGCGGCGCTGGCGCATTACATCGGCGATCCTGCGGCGCGGGCGGCGGCCGGCGCCGCGGGTCTGGCGCGCGCGGCCCGCTACGACTGGGATGCGATCAACGGCGCGGTGCTCGACCGCTACCTCGCCGTCGCCCAGCTCTGGACTCGCGCCCAGCGCATCGCGCTGCGCTAGTTGGCCAGCCCGATCTCGCGCAGGCGTTCGGCGAGGAAGGCGCCGGCGGTGATCGGCGGCTGGACCCTGGGGCCGTGGGCGCAGCTCGGCAGG
>JADCGM010000400.1 GCA_020249025.1 Alphaproteobacteria bacterium | reverse complement strand
TGACGTTTGGACCAGCTTCTGAGGACGCAAACCTAGCCCGACGCTTGAGTCTCCCTCTCCTTGATGGAGAGGGTAAGGGTGAGGTGAGGCCGGGCGTGAATTGGGACGTTCGGTGAAGCGGCACCCGTCATCGATCACGTCAACCCGCGCCAAGGATCTGCGCAAGTCATCCGGCGATGTCGAACGCCGATTCTGGCGGCTACTCCGCCAAGCATTCCCGTGGACGACATTTCGCCGGCAGGTACCGATCGATCGCTACATTGCCGACTTTGCATGCCACGCCGCAAAGCTCGTGATCGAGCTCGATGGAAGTCGGCATGCGGATCAGCGCGACTATGACCGCCGCCGCGAACAGATCATGGCCTCGCATGGCTACCTCGTCGTCCGCTTCTGGAACCACGAAGTCTCGGCCAATCCCGACGGCGTGCTCCAGACGATCTCCGATCATCTGGCGTCGCGCGGCCTCTCCGCCCCGCCGCTCCCTTGAACCTCAAGCGTGGAGCGTGCTACCCGCCGCGCTCTTCGCGAGAGGGTCCTGAATGTCCGTCGACGCTGCAACCGTCAAACGCATCGCGCATCTGGCGCGCATCCGGCTGGAAGACGCCGAGGTCGCGCCGCTGGAGGCGGAGCTCAACCGCATCCTTGGCTGGATTGAACAGCTGGGCGAGGTCGATACGCAAGGCGTCGAGCCGATGACGGCGGTCATCCCCAACACGCTGCGCTGGCGCGAGGACGCCGTCACCGACGGCGACATCCCCGAGCGCGTGCTCGCCAATGCGCCGCAGCCGGCGCATGGCTTCTTCGCGGTTCCGAAGGTGATCGAATAGTGTCGAACCTAACCGACCTGACCCTCGCGCAGATGCGCGACGGGCTGCGCGCCAAGTCCTTCAGCGCGCGCGAGCTGGCCGAGGCGCACGTCGCCGCGGTCGAGGCGGCGCGGCCGCTGAACGCGTTCCTCGTCGAGACGCCCGAGCATGCGCTCGCCGCCGCCGATGCCGCCGACGCGGCGCTGGCCAAGGGCGAGGCGAAGCCGCTCGCCGGCATCCCGCTCGGCATCAAGGACCTGTTCTGCACCCAGGGCGTGCAGACCACGGCCGCCTCGAAGATCCTCGAGGGCTTCGTCCCGCAGTATGAGAGCACCGTAACGGCGAAGCTGTTCGCCGACGGCGCCGGCATGCTCGGCAAGCTCAATCTCGACCAGTTCGCGATGGGCTCGTCGAACGAGACCAGCGCCTATGGGAACGTCATCTCGCCGTGGCGCGGCGAGGGCGGGGCGCAGCTCGTCCCCGGCGGTTCGTCGGGCGGCTCCTCCTCGGCGGTCGCGGCGCGGCTGTGCGCCGGCGCGACCGGCACCGACACCGGCGGTTCGATCCGCCAGCCCGCCGCCTTCACCGGCATCGCCGGCATCAAGCCGACCTACGGCCGCTGCTCGCGCTGGGGCATCGTCGCCTTCGCCTCGTCGCTCGACCAGGCCGGCCCGATGGCGCGCGACGTCCGCGACTGCGCGATCCTCCTGAAGTCGATGTCGGGCTTCGACCCGAAGGACACGACCTCGCTGCAGGTCGACGTGCCCGACTATGAGGCGGCACTGACCGGCAGCCTCAAGGGCAAGCGGATCGGCATCCCGAAGGAATACCGGCTCGACGGCATGCCGGCCGAGATCGAGGCGCTGTGGCGCCAGGGCGAGGCGTGGGCGAAGGACGCCGGCGCCGAGATCGTCGAGGTCTCGTTGCCGCACACCCATTATGCGCTGCCGACCTACTACATCGTCGCCCCCGCCGAGGCGTCGTCGAACCTCGCGCGCTATGACGGTGTCCGCTACGGCCTGCGCGTCGCACCGGAGGGCGGCTCGCTCATCGACATGTACGAGGCGACCCGCGCCGCCGGCTTCGGGGCCGAGGTCAAGCGCCGCATCATGATCGGCACCTATGTGCTGTCGGCGGGCTATTACGACGCCTATTACCTCAAGGCGCAGAAGGTCAGGGCGCTCATCGCGCGCGACTTCGAGCAGGCGTGGCAGTCCTGCGACCTGCTGCTGACCCCGACCGCCCCGAGCGCGGCCTTCGCCTTCGGCGCGAAGTCGGACGATCCGATCGCGATGTATCTGAACGACGTCTTCACCGTACCGTCGTCGCTCGCCGGGCTGCCGGCGATGTCGGTGCCGGCCGGGCTCGACGCGGGCGGCCTGCCGCTGGGTCTCCAGATCATCGGGAAGCCCCTCGACGAGGCGGGCGTCCTCAACGCCGGCTATGCGCTGGAGCGGGCGGCGAACTTCACGGCCAAGCCGGAGCGGTGGTGGTAACATGAGCGACAGCAAACCCTACCGGATCCAGGGCGCCACGGGCGAGTGGGAGGTCGTGCTCGGCCTCGAAGTCCACGCGCAGGTCGTCTCCAACGCCAAGCTGTTCTCGGGCGCCAGCGCCTCGTTCGGCGGCGCGCCCAACGCGCATGTCAGCCTCGTCGATGCGGCGATGCCCGGCATGCTGCCCGTCATCAACGCCGAGTGCGTCCGCCAGGCGGTCCGCACCGGCCTGGCGATGGGCGCGCAGATCAATCGCTGGTCGCGCTTCGACCGCAAGAACTACTTCTATGCCGATCTCCCGCAGGGGTATCAGATCTCGCAGTTCCAGCACCCGATCGTCGGCGAGGGCATCGTCGAGATCGAGCTGGAGGACGGTACGACCCGTCACGTCGGGCTGGAGCGCATCCACCTCGAGCAGGACGCCGGCAAGTCGATCCACGACCAGCATCCGGGCCGCTCGCTCGTCGACCTCAACCGGTCGGGCGTGGCGCTGATGGAGATCGTCTCCAAGCCTGACATGCGTTCGCCGGCCGAGGCCGGGGCCTATGTTCGCAAGCTGCGCTCGGTGCTGCGCTATGTCGGCTCGTGCGACGGCAACATGGAGGAAGGCTCCATGCGCGCCGACGTCAACGTGTCGGTGCGCAAGCCCGGCGCGCCGTTCGGCACCCGCTGCGAAATCAAGAACGTCAACTCGGTCCGCTTCGTGATGCAGGCGATCGAATATGAGGCGCGCCGTCAGGTCGAGATCATCGAGGATGGCGGCACGATCACGCAGGAAACCCGGCTGTTCGACCCCGACCGTGGCGAGACGCGCTCGCTGCGGTCGAAGGAAGAGGCGCACGACTATCGCTACTTCCCCGATCCCGACCTGCTGCCGCTGGAGCTGACGGAAGCCTTCGTCGAGGAGTGCCGGGCGAGCCTGCCCGAGCTGCCCGACGCCAAGCGCAGCCGCTACATCGCGGCGGGCGTGTCGCCCTATAACGCCGCGGTGCTCACCGCCGAGGTCGAGACCGCGCTGTGGTTCGACGCGGTGCTGGCCGGCGGGGCCGACGCCAAGGCGGCGTCCAACTGGGCGACGAGCACGGTGTTCGGAGCGCTGAAGGCGCGCGGGCTGGCGATCAGCGAGCCGAACAACGCCCCGGCGGTCAGCACCGCGATCCTCGGCCTCATCGCTGACGGCACGATCTCCAACTCGGCGGCCAAGCAGGTCTACGAGCATGTGCTCGACAAGGGCGGCGAGCCGGCGGCAGCGGTCGAGACGCTTGGCCTCGCGCAGGTCAGCGACACCGGCGCGCTCGAAGCGGCGATCGCCGAGGTGATCGCGGCGAACGCCGACAAGGTCGCTGAGTACCGCTCGGGCAAGGACAAGCTGTTCGGCTTCTTCGTCGGCCAGACGATGCGCGCGACGGGCGGCAAG
>JADCGM010000040.1 GCA_020249025.1 Alphaproteobacteria bacterium | reverse complement strand
TCACTTCGGCCCGCCGCTCGCGTCGGGGCCGACCGGCTTGAAGTTGCGCACGAAGGCGTCGAACAGCCGCACGCCGAACGCGGTCGCGCCCTTCGGCGCCGTCGGCAGCCCGCCCGAGGTCCAGTTGGTGCCGGCGATGTCGATATGCGCCCACGGCGTCGAGGTCGGCACGAAATACTGGAGGAAGTGCGCGCCGAAGCCCGCACCCGGGTTGCCGCCCTCGGTGCTGTTGCGGATGTCGGCGATCTGCGAGGCCATGTCGCCATAGTAGTTATCGTGCAGCGGCAGCTGCCAGACATGCTCGCCGACCGCCTCGCCCGCCGCCTTCAGCTGCGCCGCCAGCGGCTCCTGCCGCGCGAACAGGCCGGCATATTCGTCGTCGAGCGCGCGCACCACCGCACCGGTCAGCGTCGCGATGTTGACGAGCGCGGCCGGCTTGTAGCGGTCGACGACATATTCGTTGGCGTCGGTCAGCACGAGGCGGCCCTCGGCGTCGGTGTTGATGACCTCGATGGTCTTGCCGGTCATGGTGCGGACGACGTCGCCGGGGCGCTGGGCGTTGCCGTCGGGCATGTTCTCGGCGAGCGCCGCCACGCCGATGACATTGGCCGTCGCGCCGCGCTTGGCGATGGCCCACACTGCCGCGACCGCCGAGGCCGCGCCCGACATGTCGGCCTTCATCTCCCACATGCCGGCGGCCGGCTTGATCGAGGTGCCGCCCGAATCGAAGGTGATGCCCTTGCCGACGAAGGCGATCGGCGCGCCCTGGCCGCCGGTGTAGTGGACGAGCAGCAGCCGCGACGGCCGCGCCGAGCCCTGCCCGACGCCAAGGAAGGTGCCCATGCCGAGCTTGCCCATCTGGGCCTCGTCGAGCACCTCGATGCGGACGTTGCGCACGCCGCGGAACGCCGCCTGGACGCGGGCGACGAACTCTTCCGGATAGAGCGTGTTCGCCGGCTCGGTCTGCAGGTCGCGCGCGAAGGTCACGGCCTGCGCGAGATACTGGAGATCGCCGGTCCACGTGGCGCGCGCCGCATCGGCGGCCGCGGTCACGATGGTGATCGGCTGCGACGGCGGGGTGGTCTTGCCCACGGTCTTGTAGCGGTCGAAGCGATAGCCGCCGAGGCTGGCGCCGAGCGCGACCTGCGCGGCATCGACATTGCCCAGTGCGCCGAGATCGATCGCGACCGGCGCGGCGTCGCCCTTCACCTCCTGCGCGACCGTCCCGCCCATGTCGGCGAGGTCTGACGCCGACAGCGGCTTGTCGCCCGCGCCCGCCAGCACGATGCGGTCGTAGCCGCCGAGGCCGCGCAGCGACAGCGTCTTGCCGGCCTTGCCCTCGAACTTGGCCGTCGCCGCCGCAGCAGCGACGCCCGGAATCGCGATGGCGTCGATATCGGCTTTCGAGCGGACCGCGAACACCAGCACGCCTGACGTCGGCCGCGCGGTGGCAAAGGCGATCGGACGCTGAGCGCTGTTGGCGGCTTCGGTCGTCGTCAGGATCGGGCGCTCGGGCGTGCCGCCGGCGGCGACCGCCGGGGCGGCGGACGCGACCAGCGCCGCAGACAGAAGGAAACGGACGTGCGAAATCATATGGAACCCCTCCCAGAGTTTCAGGTGATATTGTTACTTGGGCGTCACGGCGGTGGCCGCAAGATCACTTGCCGGCGTTGGTCGATGCGAACAGCGCTTCGTCGACCGGCCCGTTCACGGTCCAGTCCGTCCACACCAGCTCGTTCTGCTTCACCCCGTTGTAATAGAGCGTGACCTTGCGGGCCTGCGTCCACCCCGGCTTCACGTCGAAGTCGTCATAGTGGCGGACATGCCAGCCGCGCGGGGTCGCGAAGCCGACCATGCGGATCAGGTTCGACGCCTTGTCGATCCCGAACAGCGTCGAGGTGCCCATTGGATCGGTCACGCGCACCATGAAGGTCGGATGCCCGTCGACGTTGGAATCGGGGACCCGGGTCAGCGTGAAGCCGGGCTTCAGCGCATGGCGAATGACGCCGAAGCCGAAGTTCGACGCCCAGAAGGCGTCGGCTTCGGCTTTGGGCACCACGCCCCGGTTGGTCCACGTCACCTCGCCGTCGGAGGCCGACTGGAAGATGAGGCGCCCCTTGTTGCGCCCGTCGATGCGGACCTTGCCCGCTTCGCCATGCGCCGAGACCCGGTCGGCCTCGAGGATGCGCCACATCGTATAGTCGTCGATCGTCGAGCGCGGCGCCGCGGCGTCGGGCGAATAGAAGGTCGCATGGCCCTTTAGCACCAGCGTCCGCGCCTGCGCCCAGGCGTCGCCGCCGGCCGCCATATAAGCCTTGGCGATGATCGCGCGACCGTCGGGTTCCTCCGCCGCCGCGACGGGCGCGGCGGCGAGGATGGCAACGGCGATCGCGCGACCGATCACTTCTTCGGCTTCACGAACTTCAGCGTCATGCGGTCGGACTCGCCGATCGCGACATACTTCGCGCGGTCGGTGTCACCGAGCCGCAGGTTCGGCGGCAGCGTCCAGACGCCGCTCGGATGGTCGGCGGTGTCCTTCGGGTTGGCGTTCACCTCCGACGCGCCGGCGAACACGAAGCCCGCGTCCTCGGCCATCTTCCGGACGACCGACACCTTCATGTAGCCGCTCGTCTTCATCTGCTCGTCGGGACGGCCTTCGGGCAGGCGATGCTCCTCGATGCCGAGCACGCCGCCGGGCTTCAGCGCGTTGAAGAAGGCCTTGAAGGCGTCCGGCGCCCAGCCGCCCATGTGCCAGTTGTGGACGTTGCGGAAGGTCAGGACCATGTCCGCCGAGCCGGCCGGGGCGAGGTTGTCGTAGTGATCCTTGCCGAAGCTCGTGACCTTGACGTTCGCATAGACCGGGTCGCTGGCGAGCTTGGTCTTGAAGTTGTTGACCGCGCGCGCGGCGTTCTCGCTGGCAGCCGGGTTGTTGTGCGCCGCGTAGTAGGTGCCCTTGTCCTTCAGAACGGGGGCGAGGATCTCGGTGTACCAGCCGCCGCTCGGGCTGATCTCGACGACCGTCATGTTGGGCTTCAGGCCGAAGAAGGTCAGCGTCGCCGTGGGGTTGCGATACCGGTCGCGCGCCTTGTTGGCGTCACTGCGATGCGCGCCGGCGATCGCGGCATCGAGTGCCGTCGAGGCCGACTGGGCGGCAGCGGGGGCGGACGCCACGACGGCGACGGCGGCGAAGGCGTGAAGAATCCGGGTCATGACCACTCCTTGGGGGCGAAGAGCAGCCCAACAGATAGCAACGGCCCCGTATCGTTAACAGGGGCGGCGGCGGCCGTTCATCGACGCCAGCCCGCATCCTGTCGTCCGCCGCGGTGGCGTTCGCGGCTGCGTCCGCCTATCTTGGCCGCCATGCGCACCGAAAAACCGCCCAAGGTCGGCGCCTTCGCTGACCTCCGGGCCTTCCTCGCCACCCGCAGCCGCGTGCAGATCTGGGCCGCCGTCGGCTCGGCGACTCTGACGCTGGTGGTCGTCGTCGCCTTCCTGATCGAGAGCCGCTACGGCTATCTGCCGCCCGATCCCAAGCTCATCTATGCCCAGAGCTGGGACGAGGGCCGCACCGCCGAAGACGTCTACGAAGCCCGCAAGAGGGAGGCGGAGGAGCTCGCCCGCGCCGAGGCGGAGGCGAAGCGGCTGGAGGCCGATGCCGCCGCCAAGGCGAAGGCGCAGGCTCCGGCGGCTCCGGCCCCGACGACTCCCGCCAAGTGAGCGCCGCCGACGACCGCTGGATGGGGGCCGCGCTCGCGCTCGGCTCGCGCGGCGTCGGGCGGACCAGTCCCAATCCGCCGGTCGGCTGCGTGGTCGTGAACGACGGCCGCGTCGTCGGCCGCGGCTGGACCCAGCCGGGCGGCCGCCCGCATGCCGAACAGATGGCGCTCGCCGAGGCCGGCAGCGCCGCGCGCGGCGCGACCGTCTACACCACGCTCGAACCCTGCGCGCATGTCAGCCCACGCGGCCCCGCCTGCTCTGACGGGTTGACCGCCGCCGGCGTCGCACGCGTCGTCGCTGCCCTCATCGATCCCGATCCGCGCACGGCGGGGCAGGGCGCGGAGCGGTTGCGCGGCCACGGCATCGACTTGACGCTTGGCGTGCGCGCCGTGGATGCGGAGGCGGCGATGGCCGGCTTCCTGTCGCGCGTCCGCCGCGGCCGGCCGTTCGTGACATTGAAGCTCGCGCTCTCGCTCGACGGGCGGATCGCCATGGCCAATGGCGAAAGCCAGTGGATCACCGGCGCGGCGGCGCGGGCGCATGCGCATCTGCTGCGTGCGCAAAGCGACATGATCCTCGTCGGGCGCGGCACGATGGCGGCCGACGATCCGGCGCTCGATGTGCGTCTGCCGGGCCTTGAGGATCGCAGTCCCCGGCCCGCCGTGCTCAGCGCCACGGGCGCAGCGATCCCGCCGAACGCCAAACTCGCCGCGCGCGGTGCGATCGTTGTCCGCTCGGTCGCCGAGGCGCTGACGGTCGACGGCGTCAACGACCTGCTCGTCGAGGGCGGGGCGGGGGCAGCGGCTGCCTTCCTTGCCGCAGACGCGGTCGACCGGCTGGTCATCTACCGCGCACCCATCCTCGTGGGCGAAGGCCGGCCCGCGCTCGCTGACATCGGCCTCGCCCGCCTCGCCGACGCGCACGGGCGCTGGCGGCCGGGGGACAGCCGAATGCTCGGTCCTGACCGCCTCGAGACCTACAACCGGATCGCTACTGCGACAGGATCTGGTTGAGCTCGAAGAAGGTCCCGTCGGGATCGAAGAAGTTGCAGCCCATCACCCGGATGTCCGGCCCGCCGTTGCGACCCTGATAGACCTGCAGCCGCGCCTCGGCGGTGAAGTGCACGCCCGGCACCTTCTTCGCCATCTCGCAGCGCTTCACCGCATCGTCGGTGTTGGTGACGATGACATGCCCGCCGAGCCCGAGGCGCTTGGGATAGGGGCCGGTGTCGGGCAGCGGCGGATCGGTGTACTGCATCAGCCCGATCCAGCCGACCCAGGGGTCGTTGCCATTGAGCAGCACCAGCCGCGTCTTGTTGCCCGGCACGCCGGCCGGCAGCGCCACGCCCGAGACCGTGATGTTGGCGTCGTAATTCACCTTCAGCCCGAGCACGTCGCGGTAGAGCTTCAGCGACGCGTCGATGTCACGGACCAGAATGGTGATCCGCCGGATGTCGGTCGGCACCTTTTCGGCCGGCGCGGCGACGCCTGCCGCGGCCTTGCCCGACGGGGTGGCGGGCGCGCTCTGGGCATGCGCGGCGGCGCAGCCTGTCAGCAGCAGGGCGGCAAGGGCGAGGCGGCGCATCGGCGGTCCCTTCGGCAAAGTTGTCCGGACAAATCGTGACATGCCCGGCTGGCCCGCGCAAGCGCCCAAACCTCCGGCAAAGTCGGGGCTTGCCGCCCCCGCGCCCCCGCCGCACACTCCCGCCAACGAATGAACAGGGGAGGGATTGTGATGCTGCGTCATGCGCTTGCGGCGCTGCTGGTGGCTTCGTCCGCACAAGTGCTCGCCAAGACCATCGAGGTCGCCGTTGTCCCTGACATGCAGGAGGCGATCCAGACCGTGCTGCTCGACGCCAAGCCCGGCGACGTCGTGCTGCTGCCCGAGGGCAAGTTCGCGCTGTCCAACGGCCTCTCGCTCGATGTCGACGGCGTCACCGTCCGCGGCCGGGGCATGGACAGGACCGTGCTGTCGTTCAAGACGCAGGCGGGGGCAGGCGAGGGGCTTCTCGTCACCTCCGACCGCGTGCTGCTGACTGACTTCGCCATCGAGGATTCGAAGGGCGACGGGATCAAGGCCAAGGGCGTCGACCGCATCAGCTTTCGCGGCATCCGCGTCGAATGGACCAACGGCATCCAGCCGACCAACGGCGCCTACGGCCTCTACCCGGTCAGTTCGACCAACGTGCTCGTCGAGAATTCGGTCGTCCGCTACTGTGCCGACGCCGGCATCTATGTCGGCCAGTCGAAGAACATCGTCGTCCGCAACAACCGTGTCGAATTCAACGTCGCCGGCATCGAGATCGAGAATTCGATGAACGCCGATGTCCATGACAATGTCGCGACGCGCAACACCGGCGGCATCCTCGTCTTCGATCTGCCCAACCTGCCGCAAATGGGCGGGCACTCCACGCGCATCTTCCGCAACAAGGTGTTCAACAACGACACCCCCAATTTCGCGCCCAAGGGGGCCATCGTCGAAAGTGTGCCGCGCGGGCTCGGCGTGATGGTGATGGCCAACCGCAACGTCCATGTCTTCGACAACGAATTCGCCGACAATGCCACCGGCCATGTCATGATCGTCGCCTATCCGCGCACCATCGAGGACGAGCGCTACAATCCGCTGCCGCGCGATATCTTCGTCGGCGCGAACGCCTTCGGCCGCGGCGGCTGGGACCCGGCATTCCCGGGCGGCAAGGAGCTTGCCGCCGCCGTCGGCGGCGCGCTGCCGCCCGTCGTCTGGGACGGGGCGACGAAATGGGTGGTGAAGGGCGAGACCAAGGGCGGCGCGCCGACGCGGCTTGGCTTCGCCGGTGGCAAGGTGCTGAGCTTCGGCCTGACGACCGCGCCGTCTGATCCGTCGCAGGCCCAGCCCGCGCTCGTCGAGGTCGCCACCGCCCCCGCCGACAGGATCGCCGCGGTGGTCCTCCCCGCGGACCAGCCGTAGCGCCGATGCGCGGCGTTGCGGTCCTGGCTGCCGTCCTGCTGCTCGGCGCGGCGCCCGCGCCTGCGCCGGTTGCGGCCGATCTGCTGCTGGCCGAGACACCCGCGCCAAGGCTCTCCGACTACCGGCTGTTCACCGATGCGGGCGCGCGCGTGCCCAACGCCCGCGTCGCGCCCTATGCGCTCAACACGCCGCTCTTCTCCGATTACGCGACGAAGCACCGCTACGTCTTCGTGCCGCCCGGGCAGCGCATCGGCTACCGCTCCGATGGCGTCATGGACTTTCCGGTCGGCACCGCGCTGATCAAGACCTTCGCCTATCCCGCCGACATGCGGGTATCCGGTTCGGCCGAGCGCAAGCTGGAGACGCGGCTGCTCGTCCGCCGCGCGTCGGGTTGGGTGGCACTGCCCTATGTCTGGAATGCCGACGGCACTGAAGCGGTGCTGAAGCGCGCCGGCGCGCGGCTGCAGGCGTCATGGACCGATGCCGCCGGCGCGGTGCGGACGGTCGACTGGCAGGTGCCCAACGCCAACCAGTGCAAGGGCTGCCACGCCGTCGGCGATGCGATCACCCCCATTGGCCCCAAGGCATGGAACCTCGGCCCGGCGCGGCTCGATGCGTGGACCAAGGCCGGGCTGATGGCGAAGGCGCGGAACGTGCCTATCGTCCCAGCTTGGGACGACGCAGCCGCACCCGTCGCGCTGCGGGCGCGCGCCTATCTCGACGTCAACTGCGCCCACTGCCACAACGCCAAGGGCCCGGCGTCCAACTCCGGCCTGTTCCTCGAACGCGAC
>JADCGM010000004.1 GCA_020249025.1 Alphaproteobacteria bacterium | reverse complement strand
CTCACAACCGGACAAGCAGCCGAAAGCAACCTACGATGTTCAGCTCTCCGGCCTACGCCCAGGCGGCGACGGGTCAGGCGAGCGCCGGGAACGCCTTTCTGCAGTTCCTGCCGCTCATCTTCATCTTCGTCATCTTCTACTTCCTTCTCATCCGCCCCCAGCAGAAGCGGGTGAAGGAGCATCGCGCGATGATCGACGCGGTGAAGAAGGGGGATACCGTCGTCACCGGCGGCGGCCTCATCGGCAAGGTCACCAAGGTCGGTGACTTCGACGTCGAGGTCGAACTGGCCCCCAACGTCAAGGTCAAGGCGCTGAAGAGCACGCTCTCCGACGTCAAGAACCCCGGCGCCCCCGCGGCCGCCAACGACACGGCGAAATAACGCGGAATGCTCGATTTTCCGAAGTGGAAGGTGTGGAGCGTCATCCTGACGCTCGTGATCGGCCTGGCGTTCGCCGCGCCGAACTTCCTGCCCGAATCGACCCTGTCCAAGGTGCCTGACTGGCTGCCCAAGAAGCAGCTCAACCTTGGTCTCGACCTTCGCGGCGGCAGCCATCTGCTTCTGGAGGCCGATACGTCGGACGTGCTGAAGACGCGGCTCGAAACCCTCGAGGAATCGATCCGCGCCGAGCTGCGCGACGCCGGCGGCGGCCGCATCGGCTATGGCGACCTGTCGGTGAAGGACGGACGGATTAGCTTCCTCGTCCGCGACGTCGCCGACACCGACCGCGCCGTCGAGGCGATGCGCGGCATCAGCCGGCCGCTGGGCGTCACCGGCCAGCGCGACATCGACGTCAGCGTCGTCGACGGCAACCGCGTCGTCGTCACGCCAACGCAGGCGGGTCTTGCCGAAGCGGTCGACAGCGCGATGGCGCAGGCGGTCGAGGTCATCCGCCGCCTCATCGACGCGCTCGGCACCCGCGAGCCGACGATCATCCGCCAGGGCACCAACCGCATCGTCGTCCAGGTGCCGGGCCTGCAGGACCCGACCAGCCTCAAGGCGCTGATCGGCAAGACCGCCAAACTCGAGTTCAAGCTCGTCGACCTCAACGCCGATCCGGCCGACGTCGCCAAGGGCCGCGCGCCGGCAGGCTCGCAGATCCTGCCGAACAAGGACGGCGGCGTCACCGTCGTGAAGCGGCGCGCGATCATTACCGGCGACCAGCTCATCGATTCGCAGGGCGCCTACGACCAGAACGGCATGCCGGTCGTGTCCTTCCGCTTCGACAGCGCCGGCGGCAAGCGCTTCGCCCGCACCACGTCGGAGAATGTCGGCAAGCCGTTTGCGATCATTCTCGACAATCAGGTGATCTCTGCCCCGAACATCAACGAGCCGATCCTTGGCGGTTCGGGTCAGATCTCGGGCAACTTCACCACCGAAAGCGCCAACGAGCTGGCGATCCAGCTGCGCTCGGGCAAGCTGCCGGTCGAGCTGAAAGTGGTCGAGGAACGCACCGTCGGTCCCGACCTCGGCGCCGACTCGATCCGCGCCGGCGCGATCGCCTCGATCGTTTCGGTGGTCGTGGTCGCGGTCTTCATGCTGATGACCTACGGCCGCTTCGGCGTTTATGCGAACGTCGCGCTGATCCTCAACGTGCTGCTCATCCTCGCGGTGATGTCGGTGACGGGGGCGACGCTGACGCTGCCGGGCATCGCCGGCCTCGTTCTCACCATCGGCGCGGCGGTCGACGCGAACGTGCTCATCAACGAGCGCATCCGCGAAGAGATGCGGAAAGGGCGAAATCTCGTCCATTCGATCGAGACCGGCTACCGCGAGGCCAGCCGCACCATCTTCGACGCCAACGTGACCAACACCATCGCGGCGATCGTGATTATCTCCTTCGGCTCGGGTCCGATCAAGGGCTTCGGCGTCGTTCTCACCATCGGCATCGTCACCTCGGTGTTCACCGCGGTGACCGTGACGCGCCTCATCGTCGCCAGCTGGCTCCGCCGCCAGCGGCCGACGGCGCTGGTGCTGTAGGATTTCGCCATGCGTCTTCTGAAGCTCATCCCCGACAACACCAACATCAGCTTCCTGAAGTGGCGCTTCGTCGCGCTCGGGCTGACGCTGGCGCTGACGATCGCCTCGGTGGCGCTGCTGATGACCCGCGGGCTGAACTATGGCGTCGACTTCGCCGGCGGCCTGATGATCGAGACCAAGTTCGAGCAGACGGCGCCGATCGACGAGCTGCGCGAAACCGTCAACCGGCTCAACCTCGGCGACGCCTCGCTCCAGCAGTTCGGTTCCGCCGATACGGTGTCGATCCGCCTGCCGCTGCCCGAGGGCGCCGAGGCCGGCGATCAGGAGGCGGTACAGCGCGTCGTGGTGCAGGTGCAGGACGCCATCCGCGTCGGCCATCCGGACGCCGAATTCCGCCGGGTCGAGACGGTGTCGGGCAAGGTGTCGGGCGAGCTGATCCGCTCGGGCGCGCTTGCCGCGATCATCTCGGCGATCGGCGTCGCGCTCTACATCTGGTTCCGCTTCGAGTGGCAGTTCGGCGTCGGCGCGCTGCTGACGCTGCTCCACGACGTCATCCTGACGCTCGGCTTCTTCTCGCTGACGCAGCTCGAGTTCAATCTCAACATCGTCGCGGCGATCCTCACGATCATCGGCTACTCGTTGAACGACACCATCGTCGTCTACGACCGCGTTCGTGAAAACCTGCGCAAATACCGCAAGATGGATATCGCGCCGTTGCTCGACTTGACGGTCAACGAGACGCTGTCGCGCACCATCGTGACGTCGCTGTCGATGATCTTCGCGCTGTCGGCGCTGGTGCTGCTCGGCGGCGACGTGATCTTCGGCTTCGCGATCGCCATGCTGCTCGGCATCTTCATCGGCACCTACTCGTCGATCTACGTCTCGGCGCCGCTGCTCATCTACTTCGGCGTCGGGCCGCAGAGCTTCCTGCCGCCCGACACCGGCAAGGCCGAGCGCGTCGCGCCGCGGCCGTGAGCCCGCGCTTCGAACAGCAGCCGGGCCCGGCGGGCGTCCCGGTCATTCAGGGCTATGCGGCGGGCGGCTTCCGCGTTGCGGGCGCCAGCTACGCCGGCGGCGTGCTGGTGCTGCCCACTGGCGTCGCGCCGTGGACGGCTGGGCCGCTGGCGGCGCTGACGGCTGACGATTTCGCCGCCATCGGCTCCGAGATCGAGGTGGTTCTGCTCGGCACCGGCGCAACGATGGCGCGACCGGCCAGGGCACTCAGCGAGGCGCTGACCGCGCGCGGGGTCGCCCTCGACTTCATGGATTCGAAAGCCGCTGCGCGGACCTACAACGTTCTCGCCGGCGAGGGGCGCAAGGTCGCGGCGGCGTTGCTGCCGCTTTAGGCGGAGACGCCCCTAGGCCGCGCGCTGCTCGCGCTGCTTCATCTCCGCCTTCAGCTCCTCGGCGAGAAGGAAGGCGAGCTCCAGCGACTGGCCGGCGTTGAGGCGCGGGTCGCAGTGAGTGTGGTAGCGGTCCGCGAGCGCCTCGTCGGTGACCGCCATCGCGCCGCCGGTGCATTCGGTCACGTTCTGGCCGGTCATCTCGGCGTGAATGCCGCCGGCGTGCGTCCCTTCCGCGCGGTGGACCGCGAAGAAGCCCTTCACCTCGGCGAGGATGCGGTCGAACGGGCGCGTCTTGAAGCCGCTCGCCGACTTGACCGTGTTGCCGTGCATCGGATCGCAGGACCAAACGACGTTGCGCCCCTCGCGCTTCACCGCGCGGACGAGCTTCGGGAGATGCGCCTCGACCTTGTCGTGGCCGAAGCGGGTGATGATCGTCAGCCGCCCGGCCTCGTTCGACGGGTTGAGGATGTCGATGAGCCGCAGCAGCGCATCGGGCTCGAGGCTCGGCCCGGCCTTCAGGCCGAGCGGGTTGATGACGCCGCGCAGGAACTCGATGTGCGCCGAGCCCTCGAAGCGGGTACGGTCGCCGATCCAAAGCATGTGCGCCGAGGTGTCGACCCAGTCGCCGGTCAGGCTGTCCTGCCGCGTCATCGCCGCCTCGTAGCCGAGCAGCAGCGCTTCGTGGCTGGTGTAGAACTCGGTGCCCTTCAGCTGCGGGACCGTCTCGGGCGAGAGGCCGCACGCCTCCATGAAGGACAGCGCCTCGCCGATGCGCTCCGCGACCTGGGCGTATTTCTTCGCCCACGGGCTGCGGCCGACGAAATCGAGGTTCCACTTGTGGACCTGTCCGAGGTTCGCATAGCCGCCCTGCGCGAAGGCGCGGAGCAGGTTGAGCGTCGCCGCCGACTGCATGTAGCCGCGCTTCATCCGCTCGGGATCGGGCGTCCGGCTCTCGGGGGTGAAGGCGATGTCGTTGACATTGTCGCCGCGGTAGCTCGGCAGCGAGACGCCGTCCTGCTCCTCGGTGTCGGCGGAGCGCGGCTTGGCGAACTGGCCGGCCATGCGCCCGACCTTCACCACAGGAAGCTTCGAGGCGAAGGTGAGGACCACCGCCATCTGGAGCAGCACACGGAAGGTGTCGCGGATGTTGTTCGGGTGGAATTCCGCGAAGCTCTCAGCGCAGTCGCCGCCCTGCAGCAGGAAGGCGCGCCCGGCCGCAACCTCGGACAGGTGGCGTTTGAGATCGCGTGCTTCGCCGGCGAACACCAGGGGCGGAAACGAGCGCAGCTCGGCCTCGACCGCGTCGCGCGCGGCAGTGTCGGGATAGGTCGGGAGCTGGCGCGCCTCGGCATTGCGCCAGCTGTCGGGCGCCCAGCGTTCGCTGTGGATATTCCGTGTCATCGCGGCCCCTTTGCGCGCAACATTGCGAAAGCGCAAGGCGGCGGATAAGCGCAGTGGTCATGAGCTTCATCCCCACCCCCGAGCACGAGGCGCTGGAAAGCGCCGTCCAGCAACTCTGCCAGCGCTTCGACGCCGATTACTGGCGCAAGACCGACGAAACCGGCGAATTCCCCGAAGAGTTCGTCGCGGCGGTCGCCGAGGGCGGCTGGCTGGGAATCGCGATGCCGGAAAGCGTCGGCGGCGCGGGGCTCGGGCTGACCGAGGCCTCGATCCTCATGCGCACCATCGCGCAGTCAGGGGCAGGCTTCTCGGGCGCGAGCGCGGTTCACCTCAACATCTTCGGCCCGATGCCGATCGTGAAGTTCGGCAGCGACGCGCAGCGTGCTGCGCATCTGCCGAAGATCATCTCGGGCGAGCAGCGGATGTGCTTCGCGGTCACCGAGCCCGACAGCGGCCTCGACACCTCGAGCCTCAAGACGCGCGCGGAGAAGATCGACGGCGGCTGGCGGATCACCGGGCGCAAGATCTGGACGACGGCGGCGCAGCGCGCGAACAAGATGATCATCATCGCGCGCACGACGCCCAAGGAGCAGTCGCCGCGTCCGACGCAGGGCCTCAGCCTCTTCTATTGCGATTTCGACCGCACGAAGATCGAGGCGCGACCGATCCCGAAAATGGGCCGCAAGGCGGTGGAGTGCAACATGCTCTTCATCGAGGGGCTGGAGGTACCTGACGACGCGCTGATCGGCGAGGAGGGCAAGGGCTTCACCTATCTGCTGAGCGGTCTGAACCCCGAGCGCGTGCTGTTCGCGGTCGAGGCGATCGGCCTCGGGCGCGCGGCGCTGGCGCGGGCAACGCAATATGCCAAGGAGCGCGTCGTGTTCGGCCGGCCGATCGGCCAGAACCAGGGCATCCAGCACCCGCTCGCCAAGAGCTGGGCGGAGCTGGAGGCGGCCAACCTGCTCGCGATGAAGGCGGCGGCGCTTTACGACATGGGCGCCGACTGCGGCGCCGAGGCGAACGCGGCGAAGTATCTGGGCGCGGAAGCCGGCTTCAACGCTTGCGAGGCGGCAGTGCTGGCGCATGGCGGCATGGGCTACGCCCGCGAATATGACGTCGAGCGCTATCTGCGCGAGGCGATGATTGCCCGCATCGCGCCGGTCAGCCGCGAGATGATCCTGAACTTCATCGGCGAACGCGTGCTGGGGCTGCCGAAGAGCTATTGAGGCCTTCCCCCCCCTTCGGGGGGCTAGCCCTCAACCCGCAGGATGTGCAGCCGCGCCTTGCCGTGGTCGCGGGTGGTGTCGAGGGTGAAGCCGGCGGGGAGGGGGAAGGCCTCGTCGCGGGCGGTCTCGACGCTGACGAGGGCGTGCGGTGCGAGCCAGCCATTGTCGCGCAGCCGTTCGAGCGCCGGGCCGGCGAGGCCCTTGCCGTAAGGCGGATCGAGGAACGCGAGGTGTGCGGGCTCGGGGGCGCGGCCGAGGCCGGCCGCGGGCATGGCGAGAACGGCGGCGTCCGCGCCCAGCGTCGCGATGTTGGCCTTGAGCGCAGCCAGCGCACGGCGGTCGGTTTCAACGAAGGTGGCATGCGCCGCACCGCGCGACAGCGCTTCGAGGCCGAGCGCGCCGGTGCCGGCGAAGAGGTCAACGACGCGCAGATCCTCGAAGCTGCCGAGGCGGCTTGCGAGCATCGAGAACAGCGCCTCGCGGACGCGATCCGCGGTGGGGCGGGTGGCGTCGCCCGACGGGGCCGTCAGCGTCCGCCCGCGCCAGCGGCCGGCGACGATCCTCATCCGCGCAGCCGCTTCATCATCCGCCCGATGTCGGAGCCATGGATCTCGTCGACGCCAGTGACCGGCAGGTCGCCGAGCGCGAACGGCCCGTAGGCAACGCGAATGAGGCGCGTGACCTGCAGCCCGATCGCCAGCATGACGCGGCGGACCTCGCGATTCTTGCCCTCGGCCAGCGACACGGTGAGCCAGGCGTTGCGGCCGAGCTTGCGTTCGAGATCGGCGAGGATCGGGCCGTATTTCACGCCCTCGACGGTCACGCCTTCGGCGAGCGCCTCGAGCGCGCGCTGATCGACGGTACCGAAGACACGGACGCGATATTTGCGCTCGACGCCGTTCGACGGGAGTTCGAGCTGGCGCTTCAGCTCCCCGTCGGTGGTCATCAGCAACAGCCCCTCGGTGTTGTAATCGAGGCGGCCGACGGGCTGGAGCCGCGGCAGGCCAGGCGGCAGCAGGTCATAGATGGTCTTGCGGCCCTTGGGATCGCGCGCCGCGGTCAGGCAGCCGGCGGGCTTGTGGAAGCGGAACAGCCGCGGCGCCTCTGGCGCAGCCACCGGATTGCCGTCGACGGTGACGCCGCGCAGGTCCTTCAACAGCGTCGCCGGCGTGTCGAGCACCTTGCCATCGAGCGCGACGCGGCCCTCGGCGATCATGCGTTCGATGTCGCGCCGCGATGCGACACCGGCGCGCGCCAGCAGCTTGGCGATGCGCTGCGGCTCGCCGGGGGCAGCGACGCGGTGCGGGGCAGGGCGGGGACCGGCACGGCGCGGGCCGCGGCGACCCTCGGGACGGCCTTCGGGGCGCGGCGGACGCGGCGGGTTCGGGGGACGTCTGTTCACCCCGGCGGAATGCCGGTCGCGGCCCGGCTTGGCAAGCGCGGTTGACCGGTGGCCCCGCCCCGACTAGCGGAAGAGCCGTGCCCCTGTGGCGGAACCGGTAGACGCGCTCGACTCAAAATCGAGTTTCGAAAGAAGTGTCCGTTCGAGTCGGACCAGGGGCACCACCTCCGCCGCTGCCGCATGCCCTG
>JADCGM010000399.1 GCA_020249025.1 Alphaproteobacteria bacterium | reverse complement strand
GAAGCCGTGACTCACCGAGCCCGACGCGCCGAGATTGCCGCCGTTCTTCGAGACAATCGTGCGCATGTTGGTGGCGGTGCGGTTGCGGTTGTCGGTCAGCGTCTCGATGATGAGGCTGACGCCGCCCGGGCCGAAGCCCTCATAGCGGACCTCCTCGTAATTCTCGCCGCCGCCGCCCTCGGCCTTGTTGATCGCGCGCTCGATATTGTCCTTGGGCATGCCGCCCTGACGCGCGGCGATGATCGCGGCGCGCAGACGCGCATTCGCATTGGGATCGGGCAGGCCCATCTTCGCCGCCACGGTGATTTCGCGGCTGAGCTTGGAGAACAGCGCCGAGCGCTTTTTGTCCTGCGCACCCTTGCGGTGCATGATGTTCTTGAATTTGGAATGACCGGCCATGGGTGTCCCGCATGATTTTGCGGCGGGCTTTAGCCGACAGCGGCGCGGGCGCGCAACTCGGGAGGGGGGATCTCCGGAGGAGTACGCCGCCGCGCCGTTCTAGATCTGCGCCGCCGCCCGCTTCAGCATCGTCACGCAGAGCGCCGCGCGGTAGTCGGCGCTGGCGTGGATGTCGGTGTTGAGTTCCGACGGGTCGAGCGCGAGCGCGTCGAGGCTGCCGCCCGCGTCGAGCGCGGCTTCGGCGTCGGCCCAGCGGAAGACGCCGGGACCGGCCCCGGTGACGGCGACGCGGTGGCCGCCCGCATATTTCGCGACGAACACGCCGACGATGGCGTAGCGCGAGGCCGGGTGGCGGAATTTGGCGTAGGCGGCGGCCTGCGGGACGCGGAAGCCGATGCGCGCGATGATCTCGCCGTCGTCCAGCGCGGTGGTGAACATGCCCTGGAAGAAGTCGTCGGCGGCGTGGGCACCACGGTCGGTCTCGACGACGGCGTCCATGGCGAGAACGGCGGCCGGATAGTCGGCGGCGGGATCGTTGTTGGCGACCGAGCCGCCCATCGTGCCGCGCACCCGCACCTGCGGGTCGCCGATGCCGGCGGCGAGACAGGCGAGCGCCGGGATCGCCTTGGCGACGACGGGGCTGGCGGCGACCGCGGCATGGCGGGCGAGCGCGCCGACCCAGAGCCGGTCGCCCTCGACCGCGATGGCGTCGAGGCCGGGGATGGCGTTGAGGTCGACGAGCGTGTCGGGCTGGCGCAGCCGCGACTTCATCGCCGGGATGAGGGTGTGGCCGCCGGCGAGCAGCGCCGCTTCGCCGCCCGACGCATAGGCGCTGGCGGCATCGGCGAGCGAGGCGGGCTTCGCATAGGCGAACTCACGCATCCGCCATCTCCTTCGCGCCGGCCTGAATGGCGGTGACGATGTTCTGATAGCCGGTGCAGCGGCAGAGATTGCCCTCGAGCTCGTGCGCGATGGTCTCGCGGCTGATGTCGCGGCCGTGGCGCTTGGCGATGCCGATGCCGGCCATGATCATCCCCGGCGTGCAGAAGCCGCACTGGAGGCCGTGATGCTCGCGGAAGGCGGCCTGCATGGGGTGGAGCGCCTCGCCCTTGGCCAAGCCCTCGACCGTCGTGACGGTGCGGCCGTCGCACTGGACGGCGAGCAGCGTGCAGCTCTTCACCGGCTCGCCGTCGAGCAGGACGTTGCACGCACCGCACTGGCTGGTGTCGCAGCCGATGTGGGTGCCGGTGAGGTGCAGCCCGTCGCGCAGCAGCTCGACGAGAAGGGTGGCGGGCGAGACGGTGAGGCGCTTGGCCTCGCCGTTGAGGGTGAAGGCGATCTCCATGGCTGCGAACCCTAGCGGCGGCGCGGCGCGGTTCAAGCGCGGAAAGCGGAGAGGTTTTCGGCAGGCGGAGAGAGTGCGTGCGAGCGGCAGCGAGCTCCCACACCCGTCATCCCCGCGACGGTGGGGATGACGGATGCTTCGATCTGTGCCGGCGTGGCTCGGGCTCAGCCGCCCATGAAGGCCTTCAGCGCCTTGCCCTGCTCTTCGACGGCGCGAGCGCCGAGGTCGGAGGCCTTGGCGCGCTCCCACCAGCCCTTGAGGCCCGGCTGGGCGTCGAGCAGCTTGCCCGTGCCCATCATCTGGAAGGCGTCGAGGAAAAAGAAGATCGGGATGAGCGTCGCGTCCGCCGCGGTGAAGCTGTCACCGACGGCGAAGCTGTCGGCGTCGTTGCGGAAATGCGCGATGTCGGCGAGCGCCTTGCCGATCTTCTCGAGCGCGCCGGGCACCACCGACGGGTCCTGGCGGGCGCGGAACAGCACGCCGAGTTCGGGCATGAGATACAGGTCCGCCATGCGCGCGACGAGGCGGACGCGGGCGCGGGTCTTGGGATCCGCCGGATAGAGCGAGGCGCCGCCGCCGACCTCATCGACATAGTCGAGGATTACCGCCGACTCGGGCAGCGCGAAGTCGCCGTCGACGAGCAGCGGCATCTTGCCGAGCGGATTGAGCTTCAGATAGCCCTCCGACTTGATGCCGCCCTCGAAGCTTTCGACCGGCAGGTCGACTCCCTTGAACCGCGCGGCGAGCGCGACGCGCATCACAAACGGGGACAGCAGGCCGCCATAAAGCTTCATCGTCGGATCTCCCATTGGATTTGGTTGCTTATGGCAACTTGCTAGCGCGGGCGCCGCAACGAGTCCAGCGCGATTGCGCGGGCGCGCCGCAGCGGCTATGGCCCCGCGCCATGACCGATACGCCCGACACGCCCGAGACGCCCGAGACCGCCGCCGCCACGCCGGCCGCGCTCCCCGACCGCCTGTCGCTGGACCCGGCGAGCCCCTATTTCGATTCCGACATCCTCGAAAAGGGCGTCGGCATCCGTTTCAAGGGCGTCGAGCGCACCAATGTCGAGGAGTATTGCGTGTCGGAAGGCTGGATCAAGGTCCAGGCCGGCAAGGCCCGCGACCGCTACGGGCGGCCGCTGACGCTGAAGCTTCAGGGCGAGGTCGAGCCCTATTGGCGTCACGCCGAGGCCTGAGGGCCCTCTTGCGGCGGCCCCGCGCCGCCGCCATAACCGCTCCCGCTGGCGGCGCGCCGGATTAGCACAGCGGTAGTGCAGCGGTTTTGTAAACCGAGCGGCCCTGCCTCACACGATTGCCGCTTTTCCGTATAAATTCAGGCCTTTGAGCGGTGCTTGCGGCGGTCAGACCGTTGCACCTGTGCCTCGTTTTGTGCCCCCTCCTGCGTCGCGGCGCGGCGCTCGTCGGGCGTCAGATAGTCGAGATAGCCCTCGGTCGTGGTGAGCGAGCCATGGCCGAGGATCCTCTGCAGATCATAGATCGTGCCTCGGCGGGACCGCAGGAAGTCGACCGCGAAGCGGTGGCGCAGGTGGTGGAACGGGAAGGGCTCGAAGGCCTCGCGCGCGGGCGGGCTGGCTGTGCCCCCTTTTGTGCCCCCCTGCCCCGCTGCTGCGATGTCTCGCCCGATCTCCTTGCGGTCGCGCTCGGCGAGACGGTCGAGGAAGTCGCGCCACGAGCTCGCCGGCGCGGCGTAGCGCTCGCCCTCGCCATGCCAGAAGACGTGGGGCGAGCCGAGATAGACCGGGCGCGCCTCGATGATCGCCATGGCGCGGGGCGACAGCGGCACCTCGCGCACGCGGCGGCGCTTGGTGCGGGTCAGTGACACGGCGCGCCGGCCGCGGTCGACCTGCGCCCATGTCAGGCTGAAGACCTCTTCCTGCCGCATGCCGGTTTCGAGCGCGAACTCCGCGCCCTGGGCGAAGGCGTCGGCGCATGCGGCGATCGCGCGCCGGATGCGCGCCGGCTCCGGCAGGTCGATGGGGTCGCGTGTCTCGCGCAGGCGCGAGCGGTCGAAGAGATAGGCGGCGTTGTCGGCGATCCAGCCCTCGCCGACCGCATGATCAAGCACGGCCGAGATCGCGGTGAGATCGCGGTTGACGGTGGCGACCGACACGAAGCGGCGGCGATCTCGAACGATCGCGCGCAGCACGTCGGCGTTCACCTGCTGGACGTCGAGGCCGTCCAGGTGCGCGCGCAGCTGCACCAGCGATGTCGCATAGCGGCGGGTGGTGGAGCTGTCGGGCGCAGCCGCGCGCCACGCGATGACCGCTTCCATCCAGCTGACCGGCGCGGCCGCGCCATAGACCATCTCGTTCTCGAGCTGGTCGCGCAGCAGCTTCAGGCGCTTCTCGGCTAGCTTCGGAGAGCCCGTTCGTAGGCTCGCTCTAACGAGCCGTCCCCGAACCTTGAACTTCGCCCAGAGAACATCGCCGCGCCAGTAGGTGTTGCGGGGCGGACGGAGGCGGGTCGTTGTGGCAGATGGGTCGTGGGGCGGCACGCGCGTTCTCCGGCGCGCATCCATGCGCGCAGCTTGGCCTCGTCATAGAGCCAGAGCCCGGCGGGTCGAGTCGCGCCGGGCACCTTGCCGGCCGCGGACAATGCCTGAAGGTTCCGGCGTTTCAAGCCGGTGATCGCCATCGCAGCTTCGATGCCGATCGGCGTGGTCATCGCGCGATCAGCCCGAGCATGTGGGCGCCGGCGAAGGCGGTCAACACCATCGTCGAGGTCACCGTGATCGGCTTCGGCATCTCGCGGCGCGCGAGGGCGTAGCCCGTCGCGACGAAGCCGCAGACGACGGCCGCGCCGACGATCGCGTAGGTCAACAGATCCTGTGCAGGCATGACGGCCTCCCTTCCGAGGCCGCTTTCTATCGTTTAAACGTTAGGCGGTCAATCGGATTACCGTTAGCGGCGCATCGCAGTCCGCTGCAGCACATTCTCCACCTCGACGCCCCAGCGGATTTCTTCAGGCCGAAGAACGCCGTCGGCATCGATCAGCTTGCGGGAATGATCGAGCACGAGTCGAGCCAGCTTCGGGCCGTCAGGCTGGCGGATGAACCAGCGCAGCGCCGCGACGAAGTCCAAGCCGGTCGGAGCGAGCCGGCGCGCCATGTGGAGCGTCGTCGAGCACAACTCGTCGTCGCCGTCATAGCGGAGGCAGTAGGCTGCGATCGCATCCTCCACCGCGATCCATTCGCTCGGATGGTCGCGGCCGTCGCAGCGGGCGAGGAAGACCAGAACGCGGACGATGCGGTCCAGATCGGGCCGGTCGAAATGCGATGCATTGGCGATGTAGCGGCCGAACACCTCGGCGGGATCGAGCAGCTCGCCGGTCACGAGATCGACGACTTCCGCGATGCGATCGATCCGGAACTCGCGCGGCGCGTTGCGTTCGTGACACCATGCGATGAGCGTCTGACCGGCCGGACGCTTCGCGAGGGCTCGGCATGTGATCCGGCGTTCGCTGCGCCGGCCGCCCGCATCCTCATACTCAATGTAGAGACCGAGGCCTGCGATCTTGCCGGGCCATGGATCCGGAGTTTCGGCTTCCGGGCCATCGGCAGCGGGCGTGCGCCCCGGCGGCACGGGCGGCACCACGCGCTTGGGAAGCACGCCTTCGAGCAGCCGGCGGCGCGCTTCGCGGTCGGTCAGCATGCTGGTCCAACTGGTTGTCTGACCGGTCACATGCGCCTCCCGATCCAGATGACCCGGCCGACGACGAACATCTCGCCATCGGCAGCGTCGATGGGTGCGACGGTCGGGTTGTCGGACATGATGCGATAGGTGCCGCCCGGCTGACGCCGAACGCGCTTGATCATCCCGAGGTCGCCATAGCTCAACGCCCAGATGCGATCCTGGCTGGTGATGTCCCGCTGCGACATGTCGATGAGAACGGTGTCGCCATCCTTGAGCGTCGGCTCCATCGAGTCGCCCTCGCCGGTGGCGACGATCAGCTTGTCCGAGCCGCCCCTCGCGACCGCACGAAGCCAGTCCCGATCGAAGGCCCGGAAGCCGACCACTTCATAGTCATCGAGGATCGAGCCGCCGCCCATGGAATAGCCGAGGCGGAGCTCCGGGATCATCGCCAAGTTGAGTTGATCGGCCAACACCGCAGCCGAAGGCGTTGGGGCGGCGCCCTCTTGCGGATCGTCGGTCTCGCCCAACAGAAAGCTCGATGACGTTTCGAGCGCGCGTGCGATCTGATGCAGGTGCTTCGATCCCTGCGCGTCGCCGTTGACGAGGGCGTTAATGGTGGACTGACGAAGCCCGACCCGCCGGGCCACCTCCGACTGCGACAGCCCGAGTTTGCGCATTCGCGCTTGAATTCGTTCGCCAAGCGTCATGGCCGCGGAGCCTATCGACCGGGCGTTAGAACGCACGTTCGTTTTTCCGGTTGACGGCGCTATCGGCAAAGCGATAGCTTGCGCGGCCATGAAGGAAGCACTCGAATCCGCCATCACCGTCGCCGGCTCGCAAAGCGAGCTGGCGCGGCGCGTCGGCGTCACGCAGTCGACGCTCTGGGGCTGGCTCAACAAGGCCGGGCGCACCCCTGCCGAGTATGTTCTGAAGATCGAGGCTGCGACGGGCGTCTCACGTTCCCTCCTTCGTCCGGACCTCTATCCGTCCGTCGACCCCGCCGATGACGCCTCTACCGCCGCCGCCGCGACCCGGTCATCGGATAGTTCGCGGGCCGCTATCCCGCAGGAGCGTGCGGCGTGATGGGCTGGATCGTCCGAAAAGTGCGCGCGATCGTGCGCGAGGAGATCGTCGAGGCGATCCGCCTCGGGCACGTGGCGACTTCTAAGCAGACAGCAGACGCACTCCGTCGTCGACCGTTCGGGACACCCCCGCGTGAACTGCGGGAGTATGCCGCGATGCGCGGAGCGCGCGATCAGCAACATCGTCAAACATCAGCTGAGCGGAGCGAAGATCAATGACGCCGCGGTCCACCAGCCCGCGCAGCACCGTCAGCGCCGCATTGATGCCGATCGTCGCGGCGACCGTCGCCGCGTCGGTGATCTCGTCGGCCATTCGAGCTTCCTTTCGTCGGTCGATTCGCACCGCCGACGATAGCACGACGGGCGGGCGCGCCGTTACGTCCGCCCGTCGTGCGACCCTGCTGATGGGTGTCGCATGAAGTCCGCCGCGCTCTCGCTGAAGAAGGCCAGCCGCGAGCTGGTCGAGGCTGCCGGCGGGCAGACCGCCGCGGCGACACGCTGCCGTCTTGGTCAATCGAAGCTCAGCGAAGCGGTCAGCCCGTTCCACGCCGACCGCTTCCTGCCCGTCGACGCGGTCGGCGATCTCGAGGACATCGCACCGCGCTCGTCGGCCTGGCCGCAGGTGACGCGCGAGCTCGCGCTGCGGCAGGGCTTCGTGCTCGTCGCGCTGCCCGCGTCGGCGCAGGCGCCGATGGGCTGCGAGCAGCATCTGGCGGTCGTGCATCGCGAGACGAGCGACGTCGTGCAGGCCCTGCTCGCCAGCCTGAAGGGCGGGGTCTCGAAGGCCGACGCCACCAAGCTTCGCGGCGAGATCGCCGAGGCGCAGCAGGCGCTCGCGAACCTCGACGGCGAGTTGAGGGCTCAGCTGGCCGACACCAGCTGACCCGCCGGTGGGCGGCTGGCAGGCCCGCCCGGCGGTGACGGACTTTCCCGCAACCGCCTAACCCGCCCCGGAGTCTGCCACCCCTTTCGCCAATCCTGCCCCGTCGCGGCGCTGCCGGGCGGACGGCTTTCTGCGTGCCCGGAGACGCCATGACGACAGCCTCGACGATCGCGCCGCTGACCGGATCGGGTTCGCCCGAGCCGCTCGGCCGGCCGTCGATCGAGGCCGCCGTCGGCTGGATCGCCGCGGCGCAGCCGGGTGCTGCGCTCTGGTTCGGCACCGGCGCCGATCTCGACGACGAGGCCGGGGCCGAGGGCGTCGTCTGGTTCATGACCGACATGGCGGACTTCGGGTTCGCCGAGATCGAGATGCGGCGCGGCAACGCGGCCGATCCCGCCTTCCTGCTGGTGGCCAAGCGCACGCCCAAGCCCTGGGTGACGCCCGAGACCGCCGAGATTCGCAGCGACGTTCGCCGCGTCGCCAACCTCTACCGCGACACGCCGGCGGAAGACCGGGCCGAGCAGCGGACGCTGCCGCCCGGAAAGCGCGTCGCCGAAGACCGGAGTGCCGCATGACGATGGCCGTCAAGCACAGTCTGCGCTTCGTGCCGCAGGCGCTCGATCCCGCGACCGAGCTGATGCTGGCCGCGACGCTGGTCGTGCTGGGGTCCGAGGCGCGGGACG